>DNGI01000198.1:0-5196 GCA_003486645.1 Cyanobacteria bacterium UBA11370
TTCAGAATCCGGCACTTTTTTGAGTTCAAAAAAGCCTGAAACCCTTATTTGTTAATGCTTTCGCTGTTATTCACCAAGCCCTAAATAAATCTAAGGGATTTACAGCAGATTACAACTGGATGAGGTACAAAAATGAGTCGGAATTGTTCCCTGAATAAATTTACGGGCTTTAAACTGCTATAATTCATCAATATCAAAACTCAAAACTTATCCTAGGTATTAGGCACTAAACCTAATACCTATTATCTTTATCTTTCAAAACAAGTAGCCGTTAACGGCGCATATGTTCTTCTAACATCTGCTTTGCCCGTGGCTTGTAAATGAGATAGAACAACGCCTCAATATAACGCAGTAAATCCTCCTGATTTTCGTGAGACGTGAAATTCCAGAACCCATAAATTCGTGCCAAGGATAGTAGGCGTGTAACGTGGATTTTCCACGTATAAGTACTATAAACTCGCTCCATGCCATTATCAGAAATTTCCCGCCAATAATCCGGATTTTGGTCGCATTTTGAGAGGAAATCCAAAATCTTTTGAGCCGTTTCTTCCTGATTTGTGGGATTAATTAAAAAGCCATTCACCGTATCCTGGATAATCTCTAATGGCCCTCCAAACTGTGTTCCAAACGTTGGTAAACCCGTAATCATCGCTTCCAAAATAGTTAAACCAAACGCTTCAAACAAGGCAGGTTGTACGAAAATGCCTTGATGATCCGCAATGACGCGATAAATTTCGCCAGAATCTCGCTTCGGTAAGCGCACCCCTAACCAGCGAATTTTGCCGTGTAAATTGTACTCATCAATCGCCCGATAAAGCTTGACAATTTCGTCTTTTTCTTCATTATCCGTCGATTCTTCAGTCCGCAATTTCCCGGCTACTAAAATTAAGTTACAACGCTCTTGTAACTCCTTACTCTTACCGAAACATTCCGCTAAACCTGTTAGATTTTTAATCCGATCCAAACGCGCCATTGAAAAAATTGGACGCTTACTCGGATCATCTAATTTCCCAAAGGTTTGAGATGGATCGTCTAAGGTAAAAAGCAGTTCTTCCAGCCGTTCAATATCCCCCGGAACCCGTTCTTCTGTCCGTTTATAGGGGAAAAAGACATTCTCATTCACTCCCGGTGGCACAATATTGAACTTGGGTGAGAATAGCTCAATTCCATTCACGACATGATACAGTTCTGGCATCGTGAAATTTTGGTAAGACTCGTACTGACCAACACTATCCTCTTTCCCAACAATTTCTTGATAGGTACTGCTGGTGATAAAGTTAGCGGAATTCATCGCAATTAAATCTGCCGTAAATTGCAGCGAGAAGTGATACTGATCCTCCAAATCTTGCCAGTAAAGATTACTGAATAGATATTTGGATTTCTCCAAAGCATGGGCAATAATACTCTGCGTGACTTTCAGTCGTCGTGCTAATAAGAAAGCAACTAAATTCCCATCCGAATAGTTCCCGACAATTAAATCCGGGCGACCTTGAAATTCGGCGAGGAGTTCTTTTTCTGCATCGATAGCATAGGTTTCTAAATACGGCCAAATCTCAAATCGGGAAATCCAATTTTGGGTAATTTTCGGATTAAATTCCCGGAATGGAACTCGCAAAATCCAGGCATTATCCGTGCCATATACTTTTTCTAAACGTTCATTACACCGCGTCCCGTCACTATTGGGAATTAAACGACTGAGGATAATAATCTTAGGTTCAATCCCCAAGGATTCCAATCCGGCTAATTTAATATCCTCTTGCAATTGTTTTTCTAAACTTCGCGCTTGATCCAGGACATAAACGACTTGACCTCCGGTATCTGGACGACCTAAAACGCCTTCTTGGGCAAACCATCCGTGGATGGAAACAAGCACGATCCGAAAGATCATTGGAATGCGAGAGAGGAACTTTTCGAGAATCTCATCATTGGGAGAATCAATCAAATCATCCAGCATTTCCAAGCTTTCTCGTACCCGACTGGCGGTATTCCCCCAACCCGGTTCAAAACCCATTTCTTGTAGTTTAAAACGCAAGCTTTCATAAGACTCCTGATCGGGGCGATCGCTCACAAATCGCAAGGCTTCTTTTACCCGATCTGAAAGTTGCTGCTGACTTTTAATGCGATCATTAATTAATAGCTGAGTCCCCTGAAAATTGTGGATACTTAAGAAATTGTACAACGAGGCTTGCCACTGCTGGGGGTCTTGAAATAGCTTGCTGGAGAGAAAGCGATTAAGGAACTGAAGACCTTTCCCTATATTTTTGGGGTCACGGATCGTCGGACTGAAATCATAGAAGGGTTTGAAATCGAGTTCGAGTACGTCTCCTTCTAGAGGATTGTAACGGTTGACCAAGCGATCGCGCACATCCAACAGTTCTTGCACGGTTATCGGTTCAACGGTCAAATCTTCTAATACCCGAAAGGCTTCTTGAGCGGCAATTTTTGAGCGGACAATCAAATAAAGGCTTTCATTTTCGAGGATAATTTCTTGAGTGTAATAAATCAACCGACCCAGAGTGGATGACGGATAAAAATATCCGGGTTTTTGGTGGCTAGTGCAGTATTCATTAAAAGCAGAAAGAATATCATTTCGTAGTAAATATCGAGGTTCTGACGTTCTTAACTGACTGGCAAATTGGCGCAGATCGTTTCTTTCGTCACAATTGAGTACGTCCTGAATTAAATTGAGCATCACGACTCCCAAATAGCAAAGTTTGTTGTTGGTTGTTTGTTGTTGGTTGTTGGTTGTAAGTTGTCAGTGATCGCGGGTTATGACTTACAACAAGCTTCATAAGCTATCCTTTCACTTAATTTGCAAGTTCATCAATAGCTGATTTTTGGTGGGACAGGGATTTTATACCATTTTGGATTTTAGATTTGCGTTAGCCAAAAGCGGACGGAGCGTAGTGAAGATTTTAGATTGTGGAAGACCCAATCTGTTAACATTTCAGCAGCTCATTTATCGCATTTCTTTTTTAAATTAGTATTACCTGTCAGATTTGCTAAATTAAATGTCCAGCAGCTTACTACTGGTCTATGTCATTCATTATGGGGGGTGTAGAGACGTTGCATTGCAACGTCTGTACAGATACAACGTCTGTACAGATACAACGTCTGTACAGATACAACGTCTGTACAGAATGTAAACCCTTACCCGCTAATGACATGAACACTAGCCCAGGATGGCAGAAATAAGTGACCAGTTAAGTATCGAGCCAAATGTAGAAAGTATAAGCCTTTCTTCCCTGTGCCCTCAGCCTAGCTGCTCTCTGCTTTCTGCCTTCTTGTACTAGGCTCCTTACAACCCAGGCAACTGTCATAAGGTATAAAGTTGCCCGTATTTTTGTCGAATATATCGGATAAATGGATCGATGCGTAAGACATCGCCCGTAACGCCCCTGATCAATTCAGTTGCCGTGTATTTGCAACCGTGGTGGTAGATTTTTTCTTTCAACCACTTATGTAGTGTAATACACTGTCCTTGCTCTATCTCTGTTAAGATTTCTGAATGTTCTGTGAGTGCTGCCTCAAAAAACTGGGCACTCATTAAGTTACCGAGGGTGTAGCCTTGGAACATCCCCCCAATTTGGCTGGTGTACCAGTGAACGTCCTGTAATACACCTTCGGTATCGTTTTTGGGGACAATTCCTAAATCAGACCGATACCGTTCATTCCAGGCTTCCGGAAGGTCACGAATTTCGAGCTTGCCTTCAAGCATATCCAGTTCCAGGTCAAAGCGGATCATGACGTGAAGGTTATAGGTGACTTCATCAGCATCAGTGCGGATGGGCGATCGCTGAACTTTATTAATCGCTCGGTAGAATGTATCCAGAGAGACGTTCCCTAACTGCGCCGGGAAGAAACTTTGTAGCTGGGGATAAAAGAATTGCCAGAAGCCCCGACTGCGACCGACAATATTTTCCCAGAGGCGGGATTGGCTTTCATGAACTCCTGCGGATGTACCACAGGCGAGTGGTGTACCTTCTAATTCTGGGTCTATCCCTTGTTCATAGAGAGCATGACCCATCTCATGAATGCTACTGAATAGAGCCTGACTCAGATCATTTTCATAGACGCGGGTGGTAATACGAACATCCCCCGTGGAAAAATTAATCATAAAGGGGTGATGGGTTTGGTCTTGCCGCCCCCGTTGAAAGTCATAGCCAAGTTGCTCGATAATTTTTAGGGTAAATTCTAGCTGCTCGGATGCGGGGTAGACCTGGTGCAAATAGGAGTCATTCGTCGGGGTTTGGGACGTAATCGCTTCGACAATCGGTACAAGCTGTTCCCGTAACTCCGCAAAGAGCGATCGCAAAAACGACGCTTTCATCCCATAATCGGCAAAATCAATTAACGGATCAGCAATATGCTGGTAATCTAGAAAGAAGTTAGCCAATTCACGGCTTAAATCTAAAGTTTCTTCCAGATAAGGTCGTACAGCCGCAAAATTATTCTCAGGTCGCGCTCTCGCCCAAGCGCCATAAGTTTCCGTTCGATGTCTAGAGAATTTCGCCATAAACGACGCTGGCACTCGCACTGCTTGCTCATATTTTTGTCTGGCGATCCGGATCAAGCTTGCTGCGTCAGAATCATAGGGTAGGCTAGTTTCGTAAGGACGTAAATCCTCCAAGAGCTGACCCATGGCGGCTTCAGTAAACTTAGTGTGAGAAATTTGTTGTAGAGTTGCTAACTGCCGTCCGCGAGCAGCAGCACCACCAGGAGGCATATACGTTGCCTGATCCCAGTATAAAAGGGAGGCAGCCGCTTCAATGTCATTAATTTCGGCAAGGCGGGTTTTAAGGTCTAGAAGTTTAGGTTCTGTCTTTTCGATAGTCTGCATAATCAGAGGGGTGATGCTTTAGTATTCGGTTTGGTGCATTTTCTGCGATGTTTCCCAGATTAGTAAATGTACACCTGACAATCGAAAAGGAGAATCTTTCCTGCCTGGGAGGGGAAGAACAGTTCGGCTGGGTAAAAACCAGGATGAAGGCTCAAGGGTGAAGGATCAATTGTAGGCAAATTCAGAGGCTTGTGTCTAAATTTAAACGCAACAGACCTAGAAAAATTCCTCTTTTGATGTGATTTGCCACAAAATGCACTGTCCACTGTTTCAATGCCCCAAATTGATTTACGGGTATTCATGCCTCATCTTGACTAGCAATTTTAGATTTTAGATTGGGGTTTTTCGGTTCATGC
>DNGI01000198.1:5400-5839 GCA_003486645.1 Cyanobacteria bacterium UBA11370
TTGGGGTTTTTCGGTTCATGCCCCGCCCCTTGTGGGCGGAACAGATCTAAAATTGTAAATCTAACATCCCAAATCCTTTGACTTACTCATCCCTCATCCTGCCCTGAACCACTCCTTCTCACGCCAAATACTCACTTTCCACAAACTCAAATTAAAGCCTGAGTTCCTCAAAGCTTTGCTAGAACCTTGAGGAGATACTCATAAATTGAGGCAATTGGAGTACTTAGCCTAAGTAACTCATCCTTCAGCGCTGCATCGGCTTGGTCGGTGTTCGTTTAGATGCCTAACCCTGATCATGCTCAAAATTAAGAAATTAGCTCTTGAGCCAATATATCCCAACAGCCAATGCCAAGGAATTGACCTTTGGGAGATCTACAAACTATTATTGTGCCATTTCTCTCAGACTTCCGCATTGCCTGGGGAGTGGGGAGTGGGGAGT
>DNGI01000373.1 GCA_003486645.1 Cyanobacteria bacterium UBA11370
TCCTCTATCCCTTACAGTGGGGAATGGGGGAGAGAGTTAGTAATTGGGTGAATTGGTTAAAAACAAATCACCAACAACCAACAACCAACAACCAACAACTGACAACTATAAACGAAGTGATTAATCGCTAAAATCTAAAATCCTCTGCTACTAAATTCTTGCCGTATAATTAACAATCAATTGCCATGCCTCTTTCTCCCCAAATCAAAAGCCTGTACACTGATGGAGCCTGTAGTGGTAATCCAGGTCGCGGTGGCTGGGGTACTGTTGCTTATTTTACCGATGGTTCCGTTTATGAGATTGGTGGTGCGGAACCTCAAACCACCAACAACCGCATGGAAATGCAAGCGGCGATTGAGGCGTTAAAGCTATTCAAAGCCTTTAGACAAACTGAACCCGTCACACTCTACACTGATAGTGAGTATCTCAAAAACGGCATTACCAAATGGATTAAGGGTTGGAAAAAGAAAGGTTGGAAAACGGCTCAGGGAAAAGCGGTTTTAAATCAAGATTTATGGGAAACTCTAGATCAACTTAATTCTCAACACGTCGATTGGCAGTACATTCGGGGACACAGCGGTAACGAAGGAAATGATCGATGTGATGCGATCGCCCGCGCTTTTGCTTGTGGTAAGTCTCCAGTACTTCAACAAACTTCTACCGCTGGTGTTACTGAAGCAAGGATAAAACCAATTACTATGCCAGTAACAGACGTATCAGATTCCAATCCAGCTTCTGAGTTAGTTTACCAAAGTGTACCATCTAGCCTTGTCACCTGGGATGTAGATATGATAGATTCTGCTGATTATTCTCCTAGTGGTGCGATTGATGAGTTACCCCGCGAGGAGAGAGTTGCTCAACTCCGTAACCTAATCGAAACGCTACGCATCGCCGATGAAATTGCAAGACAGGGCTACCTGATCAGCAGTTCCGAACTTGCTGACCTGATGGATGTTAATGCTAGTGCTGTAACCAGTCGAGGCGACCATTGGCCTTGGCGTAATTGGATTGTTTCACGAGTCAGGCGTGAAGGCAATCAAATTCTCTGGCAGCTAGAACGAGTAGACCAAGGTAATACTAAGGATGAGGAGTCGAGATAGGGAGAATTTTCTTAAATCTTCTAAGAGCAAATAATTAGGTTTTGTTACTTTGTGAAAAATGCTTGATCGAACAGAGTGCGATCGCTCACTCTTAATACCAAGTTGAATTCAAACAAGCAATTTTATCTCCCCCTCCCCCCCTCTCCCCCTCTCCCTCTATCCCTCTCTCCCTCTCTCCCTCACAAGACAGATGTTAGGTTCCGTTCCTTCACTGAACATCAAGTTAGTATGATTAACGGGAAGGTGGAAGATGCAACTCGCAGAGAAAGTCGCACTCATTACAGGTGCTGGTTCGGGTATTGGTCAAGCCACCGCACTATTGTTGGCGAAGGAAGGCGCAAAAGTAGCAGCATTAGGTCGGACAGAGGAGGAACTCTACAAAACTATTGCCCAAATCCACGAGTTCGGGGGTGAAGCGATACCGATCAAAGCTGATATTTCTATACCCGATCAGATGCAACACGCCATTAAACAGATTGCGGATAAATGGGGACATCTTGATATTGTTTTTGCCAATGCAGGTATTAATGGCGTTTGGGCACCTTTGGAAGAATTAGACCCAGATGAGTGGAATAAAACGATAAATATTAATCTCACAGGTACGTATCTTACTGTTAAATATGCCGTGCCTTACCTTAAACAACAGGGTGGTTCTGTAATTATTACGTCCTCAATTAATGGCACTCGCGTCTTCAGTAATACTGGTGCGACTGCCTATGCGTCCACGAAAGCGGCTCAGGTGGCTTTTGGTAAAATGATTGCACTGGAACTTGCTAAACATCGCATTCGCGTTAATGTGATTTGTCCAGGTGCTATTGAGACGGACATTGACTCTAGCACTGATCGCCAAGATTTGAAAGACGCAAAGGAACCCGTTGAATATCCTGAAGGAGAAATCCCTTTAACCGATGGTAAACCCGGTTCCTCAGAGCAAGTTGCCCAACTGGTACTATTCCTAGCATCGGATGCGTCTAGCCTGATCACGGGTACAGAGATGTGGATTGATGGAGGCGAATCCTTACTTGTGGGATAAATCAGTGGGGAGTGGGGAGTGAGGAGTGGGAAGAAATTTTTATTGAATCTGACGAAAGATAGATTAGAAATCTTAAGAAAACATTAAAAATGAGCAACTGAGGCTCAACAATTGATGTTGTTCTAAGGATCTCCCTTAGAATAGTAAAGTTAAGATAGTAGATTTTTTTGTTTTTTATATTAATTTACTCAAAAAAGAAGGTTGAAAAATGCAGATTAAACAAGATATTCACTGTCCCAATTGTGGAAGTTACGCCCAAAGACAGTATTGTTTACAAACTCACCTAATCCAGACTCAATGCCCAGTCTGTGATTACTTGATGGTTAATTGTTCTCGTACTGGCAGAGTTGTTGAGGCTTATGCTCCTGGTCTTTACGCTCGTCGGTAAGTGTCTTGGCAAAAAAAAAACAATAACGCAAGCTATTTTCAGTAGGGGCAAGGCATCATTAATAGCTGATTGAGATTGGTGCAAGATGTGAGCTTACCAAGAGTCAAGGAGCATTATTCGAGACTACAAAGAACTGGGTTCTCAGGCATTGCAGGTAACCGTAAAACGTGTTGACTTCGCCTTTCAACGCTTCTTTACTCTTTTGAGAGAAGGCTCGTTACAATTAAAGATTGGAGCTTTTAGTACCCTGCCAGTTTGGGGAAATATACGGTTATGACCTTGCCAATAGTTGCTGTGATTGGACGACCCAATGTGGGTAAATCAACCCTTGTCAATCGTTTGGCAGGCGTTACCGATGCGATCGTTCACGATCAACCGGGAGTAACCCGCGATCGCACCTATCGTCCTGCCTTCTGGCAAGACCGAGATTACTTAGTTGTGGATACTGGAGGTTTGGTCTTTGATGACGATACGGAATTTTTGCCCCTCATACGAGAACAGGCAATAGCCGCCCTCTCAGAAGCCAGTGCCGCTATATTCGTTGTGGATGGTCAAGCTGGACCAACCGCTGGAGATGAAGCGATCGCCGACTGGCTACGTCAACAACACGTCCCAGTTCTCCTAGCTGTCAATAAATGTGAATCTCCCCAACAGGGACTCGTCCAAGCCTCTCAGTTTTGGGAACTCGGTTTAGGTGAACCCTTCCCCATCTCCGCTATTCACGGCGGTGGTAGTGGAGAACTTCTCGATCAGTTAATTACTTATCTCCCAACCCTTGATACCCTTCCCGACACCCCAGAAATTAAAGTAGCGATCGTCGGACGGCCTAATGTCGGCAAGTCTAGTTTATTAAATGCTCTGACAGGTGAAAAGCGATCCATCGTCAGCCCCATCTCTGGCACTACCCGCGATGCGATTGATATGGTGGTAGAACGGACAGGTGATCCGGATAAGGGTAGTGAAGGCAAAACCTATCGCTTAATTGATACCGCTGGCATTCGTAAAAAGAAAAATGTAGACTATGGACCAGAGTTTTTTGGTATCAATCGGGCTTTCAAAGCAATTCGTCGCTCAGATATTGTTTTACTAGTTATTGATGCTATTGATGGAGTGACGGAACAAGACCAAAAACTAGCCGGACGCATTGCAGATGAAGGACGCGCCGCTATCATTGTCGTAAACAAGTGGGACGCTATTGATAAAGACTCCTATACTATCTACGAGTATGAAAAACTGGTCAAAGACCGCTTGAATTTTATCGAATGGGCACAAATGATTTTTGTTAGTGCTTTAACAGGTAAGCGAGTTGAACAGATCTTTGATTTAGTCGATACCGCTGCTGAACAGCACCAACGTCGCGTTAGTACCTCAGTCATTAATGAAGTCCTTCAAGAAGCTGTAAGCTGGCATTCTCCCCCCACTAGCCGTCAAGGTCGTCAGGGTAAAATTTACTACGGTACCCAGGTAAAAAGCCACCCGCCAACCATCGCCCTATTCGTCAATGATCCGAAACGTTTTAACGAAAACTATCGCCGTTACATTGAACGTCAATTCCGCCAACAATTAGGCTTTACGGGTACTCCCATACGCCTCCTGTGGCGAGGCAAAAAAGCTCGTGACGTTGAGAATAATACAGCTAATCGTGCTATTCGAGTTTAATTTGTTATTGGTTGTTGGTTGT
>DNGI01000374.1 GCA_003486645.1 Cyanobacteria bacterium UBA11370
TACGTATGAATGCAACTTGGTATAACACTCCCCGGTCTAAAGACACGGGGCTTTCAGATTTACACCTTGTATAGCACTACGCATTAAGGTTAGGACATCCTTAATTGCTGAAACTATTGATTTTATAGGCTTTTACCTTCTGCCCTCTGCCTTCTGCTATAAGCTTTTTATTAACCAATACGGGAATCCCCGTCTAAATGATTTAGATTCAGACGGGGACAAGTTTTATTAGGTGTGACTCGCCACTCAGCCGTAAAGTTCTTGACTGCCAACTCGCCCTGGCTAGGACACCTAATGAGTGTGGGAATCGACTTAACTATTGAGTGAGTCTTTGCCGAGTAATTGTCCTTTCAGGGAGTTCAACTCTTGCCCTAGTTCTTTGCGGGTTTCGGCTTTCCACAGGTAACGGGCAACAAACCAGATGGTATAGCCAATCCCCACGAGTTCAAAAATAGGTTGCAACAGGGGAATGTCATTGATGGCATCCAGAACCGCAAGTGTGACATACACCGTCACAAATCCTGCGATCACCAACCCAAAGATAATGAGTCCTTGTTGGTACTCGTAATAAAATCCGCTGATGAGTGCAGGCAGTTTGGCTAAGAAATCAAAAACAGGTTGTACCCATTCCTGTAAAGCCTGATCTGTTGTGGGGCTAGCAGGAGGCAGTTGGGCGATCGCACCAGCTTGATCAACGTTTACATCAACTTTATACTCTTGGGCTTCTTTTACAGCTCTGGCTTGAGCCGCTGCGACTTCCGGGGAAGTACTCTCAGTATATTCAGATTGTTGTGGGTTCGGTTCCATAATTCCTCTACTATTACCTCAAGTAGGACATTTTATCGTTTAAGCGAGGTCGCTGGGTATGATTACAGGATGAGTGAGCTTGTGCCCATAGTACCAAAAAGTTTTTTAATAACTCGTCTTGGAACAAATTGCCTGTGTTAAAAGTATGCTATACCCCGGTCGGATTCTTCACCTTTGACTATTCACTCGTTACATCAGTGATAAGGGAGCATCCGGAAGTGATCTTACCAATTAAAGGGCTTAGAGTCTGTCTCTAAAGAAATGTAAAGTTAGCCCAATTAGGCGATCGCTTGATCTGAAGATAGAGCAGAAGTTACCCACTTGGGTAGCTGAAAATGGCAACAAAAGCGTATCCTTACTAATGTAACGAATGCCGAAAGACCTGAGCCATTAACAATTAGCCATTAGCTCTAGTCACTTGTGAGTTTATACTTAGAGGAGTCTCGGTCAAAATTTATTTAAATGTTACTTCTATCGTGAGGTGTTGGAGTCAATCTACTCTTTAAGACTATGATTGATCGGGTATCGTGTTCTAGCTAACCTTTCCCGTGACTCTATCTAGCCGTTCCCATTCTTTGCCTGATTCGACAACAGCGTGGCATACCCAATCCGTAGAACAGTCACTTTCAGAACTGGACAGTAGCGATCGCGCTGGCTTAACATCGCAACAAGCCGCCGAGAGATTGCAACACTATGGTCTAAATGAACTGGAGGAAACCGCCGGGCGTAGTTCCTGGTCAATTCTCCTCGATCAGTTTACCAACATCATGTTGGTCATGCTGATTGTAGTGGCAATTATATCCGGCACTATCGACTTACTCAACTGGCAACAAGGAAAGTTAAGTCCTGGCGAAGTCCCCTTTAAAGATACGATCGCCATCTTATCCATCGTCATCCTCAACGGTGTCCTCGGCTATCTCCAGGAAAGCCGTGCCGAAAAAGCCCTCGCCGCCCTCAAAAATCTCGCTAGTCCCAAGGTGCGAGTTGTCCGTGACGGCAAAGCGATGGAGGTGGATAGCAAAAATCTCGTCCCCGGCGATATCATGCTCCTAGAAGCGGGGGTACAGATTGCTGCGGATGGACGACTGATCGAAGAGTCGAACTTGCAAGTCCGGGAATCCGCCCTAACCGGGGAAGCTCATGCAGTGAGCAAAGAAGCCAAGTTAGAACTGGAGGAAGATACCCCATTAGGCGATCGCATTAATGTCGTGTATCAGGGGACTGAAGTCGTTCAGGGAAGGGGTACAGTCCTGGTAACGGGAACAGGGATGAAGACGGAACTGGGACGCATCGCCCAGATGTTGCAAGGCGTGGAAAGTGAACCCACTCCCCTGCAACAACGCATGACACAGCTTGGGAATGTTTTGGTTAGTGGTTCCCTGATCCTCGTAGTTATCGTAGTTGTTGGCGGTTTAAGCCTCAGTGGTTGGAATTTTGATGTTTTTCAAGAACTGGTAGAAGTATCTCTCTCCATGGCAGTTGCTGTCGTTCCAGAGGGATTGCCAGCCGTGATTACGGTGACATTAGCATTGGGAACTCAGCGGATGGTACGTCGCCATGCCCTAATTCGCAAACTCCCAGCGGTGGAAACGTTAGGTAGCGTCACGACCATCTGCTCTGATAAAACGGGTACACTCACCCAAAATAAAATGGTTGTGCAATGGGTTAATACCATCAGCCAGATGTTTCAAGTGACAGGTGAGGGTTATGCTCCCGTTGGTGAATTTCAAATCCAAGATACGCCCATTGTGATTGATGAGCATCCCGAACTCCAACCCCTACTCCTCGGTTGTGTTCTGTGCAATGATGCAATTTTGCAACATGAAGAGGGCGAGTGGCGAATTTTAGGCGATCCGACAGAAGGAGCATTAATTGCTTTAGCAGGGAAGGGAGGAGTGGACAAGGAACCCCTAAGTCGTCAGTTCCCCCGTGTCGGTGAATTTCCGTTTTCCTCGGAACGCAAGCGCATGAGTGTGATTTGTCAGGGTTCATTGGTTGATAATCAAGGGTCAGTAGCAACAAAGGACGGACAACGGACAACAGACAACGGACACATCATGTTTACCAAGGGTTCCCCAGAGTTGGTGTTGGAGCGTTGCCGTTCATCGATGCACTACGATTTAGAAACTCGCTCTTTGGTGCCTCTACAGCTTACGGATGAGCAACGGGTTGATATTCTTAAACACAATAACCAGATGGCGGGTGCTGGGTTGCGGGTATTGGGTTTTGCCTATAAACCCTTGGATTCGTTACCGAATGAAGGGGTAGAAGCAACTGAAACCACTGAGCAAGATTTGGTATGGTTAGGGTTGGTGGGAATGCTCGATGCTCCCCGTCCGGAAGTGCTAGAAGCCGTGAAGCGGTGCAAAAATGCCGGAATTCGACCTGTAATGATTACGGGGGATCATCAGCTTACCGCCAAAGCGATCGCTCATGCTTTAGGGATTGCTAATGAACATGATCGTGTTCTTACGGGTCAGGAATTGCAACGGTTATCTCAAGCTGAATTAGAACAACAGGTTGAGCAGGTAAGTGTTTATGCTCGTGTTTCCCCGGAACATAAACTACGGATTGTACAAGCATTCCAGCGCCGAGGTAAATTTGTGGCAATGACGGGTGATGGGGTGAATGATGCTCCTGCACTCAAACAAGCTGATATTGGCATTGCCATGGGAATTACAGGCACCGATGTGAGTAAGGAAGCGAGTGATATGGTGTTACTGGATGATAACTTTGCCACTATCGTTGCTGCGACTGAAGAAGGTCGGACGGTTTATGATAATATTCGCCGATTTATTCGATATATTCTGGGTAGCAATATTGGTGAGGTGTTAACCATTGCCGCTGCACCGATTATGGGACTTAATGAAGTTCCTCTTTCTCCCTTACAAATTCTTTGGATGAATTTAGTTACGGATGGTTTACCTGCTCTCGCGTTAGCAGTAGAACCCGCAGAACCGGATGTAATGAAGCGTCCTCCGTTTAGTCCCCGTGAGAGTATTTTTGCGAGGGGTTTGGGTTCCTATATGGTTCGGATTGGGATTATTTTTGCAATTTGCACCATTATCTTAATGGCAATTGCTTATGAATATTTTCGCCCTCATTGGAAGACGATGGTATTCACGAGTTTATGTATTGCTCAAATGGGTCATGCGATCGCCGTTCGTTCTAACAATCGCCTAGCGATAGAGGTGAACCAACTTTCTAATCCTTATTTATTGTGGGCGGTAACGGTAACGACAGCCTTACAACTCGCTTTGGTTTATGTGCCTTTCTTACAAGATTTCTTTGGCACTCAGCCATTAACCTTAACTGAATTACTCGTTTGTTTAGGCTTTAGTACGTCTTTGTTTGTTTGGGTTGAATTGGAGAAGTTGTTTATTCGTTGGTATAGAAGTCGTTAGTTTGTTGTTGGTTGTTGGTTGTTGGTTGTTGGTTGTTGGTTCGTTGTTTTATAGGGGTTTCGGTTGGATGCGGTACACTCTAACCTCTCTCCAAACCTCTCTCCTACGAGGAGAGAGGCTTTGATTCTTCTTGCCAGTCGGATTGCACGTCAACGCCATTACGTTTTTTCTCTCCTACGAGGAGAGAGGCTTTGATTCTTCTTGCTCCCCTTTTCTTCAGGACTTACGCACGAACGCTATATATAATGAGGGCGCATATCGATGCGTCCCTACTGATGGTGGTTTAAGGACTTTTTTGCCTAATATGATGTCCGGCAAATCACCCATAATAAAAAGTCTCCACCTCTCCTTATCTCCCTCTCTCCCCCTCAATCTTTTTTAGTGATATTCAACCGG
>DNGI01000089.1 GCA_003486645.1 Cyanobacteria bacterium UBA11370
CTCACCCATTTGAGAAATGCTATCTACCCTGAATAAAATTTCTCCCTCTCTCCCTCTCTCTCCCTCACTCTTTTTTAGGGTTATTCAACCGGACATGATAAAGGGAACCAATTGCTTCCCTTTATCATTAAGTCGTATATTCGGCATTAATCTTCACATAATCATAACTCAAATCGCAGCCCCAAGCCGTACCGCTTCCTGAACCATTCCCAATACAAACTGAAATTAATACAGTATCCTCTTTTAAATAAGCCCCCGCCGCCGCCTGTTTCATATAAGCACTCGCCGCCGCGCGATCAAATGGCAGAGGTTGACCATTTTCCATTAATAAGAAATCCCCTAACTGAATCCGCAGATTTTCTTGGTCAAAGGGAACACCTGCACGTCCTGCTGCTCCTGCAATTCTACCCCAATTCGGATCACGACCAAATATGGCTGATTTGACTAACGATGACCCAACAATGGTTTTAGCAACTTGACGCGCTGCTTTATCATCCGGTGCGCCTGTAACTTGCACTTCAATTAAACAAGTAGCACCTTCTCCATCCCGTGCGATCGCTTTGGCTAAATGTTGACAAACAGCGGTTAACATTGCCTCTAATTTCTCCGCCTCTGCACCCATTTCTGTAATAGCAGAAGTGCGAGATTGACCATTGGCTAACGCAATCAAGGTATCATTCGTACTGGTATCGCCATCAACGGTAATTTGATTAAAACTCTTATCAGCTGCCCGACTTAACATTTGTTGCCAAAGGGAGGTAGACACAACTGCATCACAGGTGACAAATGCCAGCATTGTTGCCATGTTAGGATGAATCATCCCTGAACCTTTAGCAATACCCCCCACCCGCACCGGACGGTCATCAATTGTTGTTTCTAGGGCTATCGATTTAGGGACTAAATCTGTGGTAATAATCGCTTGTGCCGCTGCATCTCCACCCGTTTCTGACGCAGATTCTACTAATTGAGGAATTCCAGTTAATAACGCATCCATGCGAATCCGCTGACCAATCACCCCTGTGGATGCGAGTAAAATTGAATCGGGAGAAATCTCAAGTGCTTCACCCAACGCTTTGGCGCTTTCTACAGCATCTTGCCAACCCTGTTCACCCGTTGCGGCATTGGCTTGACCCGCATTAATGAGAATAGCACGGGCACTCGCTTTTTTTTGTAGACGCTGACGGCAATAATCCACACAGGCGGCGCGAACATAACTCATTGTGAATACACCTGCGGCGATCGCATCCACATCTGAGACTATTAAGGCTAAATCTGGAAGTCCCGAAGGCTTCAAACCTGCCGTAATTCCTGCGGCGCGATATCCTTTAGGAGCAGTAATACCACCTGTAATTTCCTGCCAGTCTGCCATGATTCCTCCGATCTAACCCTGACGTTATTGCCTGAAAAGGGATTATACCAACTCTGAGGGGCAAGGATGAAATATTTTTTCATATCAACTCGAAAATTATCCTTATAACATGATATAAATTTGAGTCTCAACATTCTGCTCAAGAGGGATACCTAAAGAGTGCTTGTATGGCGGTAGACTTTAGCGGTTAAAATCGTAAATATCCCAACTAATAGTTCACTATTCTGTACTTCTGGTACAAGCATTCTGCCAGAATTGGAGTTCAAAATGCCAAAAGCCGCAAAAACACCACTGGAATCCGAGATTACAGATGAACAAAAAGAAGCCGCAGAAGCCGAAATTCGGGAAAAGCAAAAAGTAGTTGATTATGATACAAAAGAATATCCAGTGGAAGTGCTAGTTAAAAAATATAAAGAGGGACTGAAGGAAGACACCAATGAGTTGTATATACCAGACTATCAAAGAGATATGATCTGGGAAGAACCTCGGCAATCAAAGTTTATTGAATCTCTTTTGCTAGGGCTACCCATACCCTATATTTTCGTGGCTGATTTGCGACCGAAACAAGAGGATGAAGAAGAAGATTTAGCTCGGTTAGAAATTGTTGATGGAACCCAACGTATCCGTACTTTAGACAGATTTCTCAGTAACGAGCTAAAGCTGTGTGGACTAGAAAAGCTAAAGCAGCTAAACAATTTCAAATTCAGGGATTTGCCTCTGGCAAGACAGAGACGCTTCAATCGTGCCACTATTCGTATGATTGTACTGACTGAGAAAGCTGATGAAGAAACGCGACGGGATATGTTTGAACGCATCAATACTGGTAGTGTTCAACTAAATGATATGGAGAAGCGTAGAGGCATATCTCCAGGCCCATTTGTCAATCTTCTTGAAGAACTCGCCAAAGAACCAAAATTTATTAAACTATGCCCTATATCAGAAGCACTTATCAAAAAACGAGAACCCGAAGAATTTGTATTACGCTTCTTTGCGTATTTAAACAACTATCAGAATTTTGACAGACAGGTTAATGTGTTTCTTAATGAATACCTAGAAAAACACAACCATCCTGGACTTGACCAAGATAGTATGCGAACTGAATTTCACAAAATGTTAGACTTTGTTGAAAAATACTTTCCCAATGGATTTAGTAAATCAAAAGGTCATGTAAAAACACCAAGAATTCGATTTGAAGCAATTTCTGTCGGTGTTGCACTTGCTTTGAGAGAAAAACCCGATCTTGAACCTAAGTCAATCAAGTGGCTTGAATCAGCAGAATTCAAGGAATATACAACTTCAGATGCAAGCAACTCCAGACCTAAAGTAGTTAAGCGTATTGAATATGTTCGTGATCAACTTCTCGGTAAAGCATGACTAGCGCATTATTTCAGGATTTCAATGAACGCTCTAGAGAAGTTAGCAAATATTTTATGCTCTTGAAGAGTTTGGAGCAAGGAATTATTAAATTAAGTATGGAAGGTAAGGGAGGAATTCTAAAAATCAAAGAAATTGATTCTGAACTAATCAAGACATTAAAAGCAAGTGGTTTCCTGTTGCTCTATAACTTAGTAGAAGCAACAATGCGAAACGCTATTGAAGCAATATTCGATGAATTACAGAGTCAAGGTGTTTCCTACGATCAAATCAGACCTGAACTTAAAAAAATTGTACTTAAAAACTTAAGAAAGCGAGATCCTGACAAAATATTTTCAAACATAACGTCTATTTCTATTGACATTATTATTGCTAGTTTTGATAAAAAAGATCTTTTTTCGGGAAACCTTGATGGCAGAAAAATAAGAACAACGGCAACTGAGTATGGATTTTCATCTCTGACTGACTATGCTAAAACAGGTGATGGAATAGATTTACTAATAATTAAGTCAAACAGAAATGATTTAGCACATGGCTTTAAATCTTTTGCAGAAATAGGAAAAGATAAAAGCGCAGATGAGCTATTAGAAATTAAAAACAAGACAGTTAGATATTTAAGAAAAATACTGCAAAACATTGAACAATATTTATCAAATCAGGACTATTTAGATTCATCTAATTTAGGTGATCCTTAGCTAAACTGTTCAATATGATTTAGAATGCTTTGTGCAATTACTTCACCTAGTTTGACAGGGACAGCATTCCCAATTAATCGCCCTACTATATGTATTGCTACTGGTTTATTAGGGTCTACAAACTTGTATTCTGGTGGAAAAGATTGTAATAAAGCTGCTTCTCTGAGAGAGATAGCCCTATCTTGTTCAGGATGACCAAACCGACCATTACCAAAACCAAAACACTGTGTAGTAATAGTTGGGCTAGGTTTATCCCATTCCATTCTACCATACACTCCTGGATAGGTTTTACCGCTCTTTTTTAGGTGGCATTCTGCAATTAATTCTTTAGGCCAATCTCGCCAAGTTCCTCCAGGTTGAGAAGCACGAATACGGCGCAGATTTAGTTCAGAAAGCTTACTACATCTATGTAGCCAATCTCTTTTAGAAGCTTGACCCGCAGAAATGGGTTCAAGGTGTTTAATAGTTTGTCGTACTGTTTTGTATAGTTCTGGGCAATGTGTTCGTGGAATTAAGTTAATTGAACCAAATTTTGAAGCAAGTAATACTAATCGCTTTCGAGATTGAGGAATTCCATAGTCTAGACAGTTAACTTCATAATACTCAAAGGAATAGTTTAATTTTTGCAACTGGGCGATAAATTCTTTAAAAATTGAATAATGTTTTAACTGAAGTACATTTTCCATTGAAATAATATCTGGTTGACATTCTTCAACGATACGAGCAAAATCTTGTAATAGCTTCCACTTTGAATGTTGGTCTTTATAACGTCTTGAATAACTTGAAAATGGCTGACAAGGAGCGCATCCGGCTAATACTTTAATCCTGCTGTTATAAAAATGCTCTCCTAAATCAAAACCCCTCAGATTTTCCACATCTTGCAATACGAATTTTGCTTGGTTATTGTGTTCATAAGGAAACTGACAGGCAGGATCGATATCATATCCAGCTTTAACTGGAAGACCTGCTTGCTCAAACCCATGTGTTAGTCCTCCAGCGCCACAAAATAGATCTACTGTAGAGATGTTTCTAGCCATTCACTCCCTTTTGTGAAAATATCTGATGAAATTGTTAATCAAGATGTCCCGAATGTGGGTGCAGGGTTGATTGAAGCGTTTGCTTATATTGCGGCTTCCTTTTTAATCGCCTGGTGTTTCTCTTAGCCTAGATGTAAGGTGTAAGGTAGGCAGTGCCCACCCTACCTATAGAATATAGAGTCTCTCCGTAACTCCTCATCAACAAAAAAAAAGAGAGCCACTCAAGCGACTCTCCCGATTATCAGGGTGCATCTATTTACCA
>DNGI01000326.1:0-533 GCA_003486645.1 Cyanobacteria bacterium UBA11370
ATCCGTTGCCACATCTGCTGCCACGGCGTTGGTTCCCGATCCTAAACCAGTGACTGCCAACACCATTGCGACTAATCCCAGACTAAGAGACGAAACGCCACCCTTAGCAACCAGACTGTAAAAATCGATACCTTTAAAAAGAGAAAAATTCAGATTTTCACTCTTGACATCTTGACAATTTGATAAGTTAGAGTCTTTTCCCTGATCGTGATAACTGTTCATGGCTGTTCCTCCCCATAGGCAGGGGTAACCGCAAAATTCATCCGCGCCAGTCCGCCTGGTTCGAGTCGCACCAAGCGAGACTGACTATTGCCCTCAATGAAATAAAGATTAGGTGCTAGGGTATATCCTGGCAGACTGGTTAAATCTAAAGTACCTGTGCGATTGCCGGAAAGGACGTTGGCGACTGAGAATAATCCATTCGCATCTGTCGTAATGCGGTTGCCGTCATCCATATAAACCACCGCATTTGGGACTCCTGATTCTCCCGGTTGTTGTTCCCCGTCAAAGTTTTTATCCACAAACACTCGTCC
>DNGI01000326.1:746-2818 GCA_003486645.1 Cyanobacteria bacterium UBA11370
TTTTTATCCACAAACACTCGTCCGATTAAGGTGCCGCAGTCGGATAAAATTCCGGGTCGAATCCGCACGAGGTAGCTAGCAATATTACTCCGAGGTTCTACTGCTACATTTCTGCCGTTACCGCGAATCGCATCCGGTGTCACCAGAACCCCATAGACGACATTTAAGGTTTCTCGCGGCTGTAGGGTGAGAGTGTTAGGAACGCTAAAGGCGATAGTGCGGTTAGATTTTATATCTGAACCTAATCGTACTGACCGAGTGTTATTGCCACCTGTCACCGATCCTTGTAAGGACTCCGGCAAAAACTGCATTCCCAGTGGGAGTTTATCAGTCAGTTCAATATTACTGGCGGGTGCTGTACCAGCATTTCTCAGGGCGAGGCGGTATATCACAGTATCACCCGGTTCTGCTGCTGCCCGATCCGCTGTTTTGATCAGCACTAATTCCACAGAACCTGTAATGAGTTCGGTTCCATTGGAATCAACAACTGTGTTTGGCGGTAGGTTATCACCGGACGCTGAGGCTTGATTTCGGATCGTTGTTTGAGCAGTAACCGACGATGCCCCAGTCCAAAAGAAAGCGGTTAGAATCACAGTTAGGATCAGCTCATAATGTCCTAACTGCTGTATTGGAGATTTCATGCGTAGGTAGCACCCTGAAAGGTACTAAGATTTCCAGATATTAACAAAAGCAATTTGTTGGTAGATTCCCTGATTGATTGGTTCCCTGGAATTGTCACTCAATGAGGTTGATTAAGTGGTCTTCCTTAGATTGATGCTCTATATACTACCTCAAAATCTCTCATCCCCTTACAAAAGTTGTCAAGTCAGGAGTGAAACTTGAATTTTCCGTAGATTCCCTGATGCAAAGTATTGAGATAGACCCTCTCTTGTTCAACTTAAGTTAAGTGGCACTCATGACTTTCGTTTTCAACCTGTAGAAGCTTGTATGCACAAAAACTACGGGTTTCAAACTAGCTGTGAAAAACTCGATCTGAATTCGGATTAGGTTTTAGAGGAAGTCATACTATCGTATTACGAATAGTATGGCAATGAATTTCAGTAGATGTCCTGATGCTAATCATAAGATCCCTTTTCCTACTACAAAGTTGTCTGAGTGAACAACTTAGAATGTTGTCTTACATCTACAGGACGTTGGGAGCCTTAAATAGGATGTTGCACCCGTTGTGAGATCGGGAGAGGTTTAGGAAAGAAATTATACTAGCGTATTACGCAGAGTATGGCAACAATTTTCTGTAGATTCCCGGATGAAACTTGTAATACTTAACAAATGAATACAATCCCAAGCTGTTTAGGCAGGCGATCGCATTCGTAAAAAATGTAAAGAAATTTTGAGTTTTTGGGAGTTGCGGTGATGGCTTATTTATGCTAACCCGTGCTAACTGTTGCCTTAGCTGGAACGACTTGTTTAGAACTCACTTCATTCGGGCAAGAGCGCCCTAACTCAAAATCTGTAATATTAGATAGTGTCGTATCGGCAATATTTTTAAGGGCATCTTCGGTAAAGAAGGCTTGATGACCTGTAATCAGCACATTAGGAAAGGTTAACAGACGTTGGAAAACATCGTCCTCAATCACTTCCTCCGACAAATCCTCAAAAAATAACTCCGATTCTTGCTCGTAGACATCTAAACCTAAATACCCAATTTTCCGCGATTTAAGCGCTTCAATGGCGACTTGAGTATCAATTAACGCCCCACGACTAGTATTAATCAGCATAACTCCAGGTTTCATCTGCTCTAGCGCTTTTGCGTCAATTAGGTGATAGGTTTCGGGAGTTAGAGGGCAATGTAGAGAAATAATATCCGATGTAGCGAAGAGTTCAGGCAACTGTACATACTTTGCACCCAGCGCCTCACAATTCGGATTGCGATACAGATCGTATGCCAACAACTGACAGCCAAATCCATGCAAAATCTGGGCAACAATACAACCAATTTTACCTGTACCCACAATTCCCACGGTTCGGTCATGCAGATCGAATCCGATGAATCCGTCTAGAGAAAAATTACCTTCTCGTATCCGATTATAGGCGCGATGAATCTTGCGATT
>DNGI01000326.1:3023-3382 GCA_003486645.1 Cyanobacteria bacterium UBA11370
TAGGCGCGATGAATCTTGCGATTCAGGGTTAGAATTAGTCCAACGGTATGTTCAGCAACTGCATAAGGCGAATACGCAGGAACACGTACAACCGTTATTCCTAATTGAGCAGCAGCATTCAAATCGATATGATTAAAACCGGCTGAACGTGTAGCAATCAGCTTTGTTCCTTGTGAAGCAAGAACCTGTAATGTTCTCTCATCAAGCTGATCGTTGATAAATACGCATACGGCTGGAAATCCTGACGCTAAGGCAGTTGTATCATAAGTCAGACGGGGTTCCAAAAATACCAGTTCGTGACCATAGTTGGCGTTAGCTTGTTCTAGAAACTTGTGGTCATAGGATTTAGTGCTGAAAAC
>DNGI01000326.1:3575-3696 GCA_003486645.1 Cyanobacteria bacterium UBA11370
TCATAGGATTTAGTGCTGAAAACTGCAACTTTCATAGGTTTTCCCGTTAAGCTTCTCTCATCCTAGATGGTTAGTACCGATTGGAGAACTCTTTCTTAAGGGGGAGATGGGGAGTGGGGAG
>DNGI01000088.1:0-163 GCA_003486645.1 Cyanobacteria bacterium UBA11370
TCCCCACTCCCCATTTGGTTGTTAGTTATTATATTATTTTCTAAATGCCTGCTACACATTAATCGCCGCGTCTTCGACTCTCCGCGTCATCAGCATCTATAGCGAACATAAATAAAATTAGTATTAGTCGAACACCAAACAGCAAACAACAAACAACCAACAA
>DNGI01000088.1:389-1951 GCA_003486645.1 Cyanobacteria bacterium UBA11370
ACCAACAACCAACAACAAAATTACCAATTTCCCATAATGGGTTTGAGGACAGTAACAGCGTAATGATAGGGAGAAAGATATTGCTGCGCTAAGTGCATTAAGTCTTCTGGAGTTCGCTTTTGAATCTGTTGCGGGTAAGTAACAGCGAGTTCTGCTGTCGCAATCGTGTTGTAGTATCCATACAAACCTGCAAGCTGACTGGCAGCTTCAGTGGAAAAGATGTAGTCATTACAGAGTAGGCGTTGACAGCGACTGAGTTCTGCTTGAGAGAGGGGTGTTTGTTGCAATTCCAGAAGGCGATCGCAAATTAGGGTTTCAACGTGTTCGAGGTGTTGGGGGTCTAGGTATGCACTAATTGTAAATAAACTGGAATCCCGTTGCAGAGAGAAACCACTACTAATCCCTTGAACTAATCGTTGTTCTTCTCGTAATTCTCGGACTAAGCGAGAGGATCGTCCATCGGCTAATAATACCGAGAGTAAGTCTAAACCATAAGCATCTGCCAAGCGATCAACTCCAGGTCCAATCCAAGCCATTAACAGACGTGCTTGTTCGATTCGGGGTAAATATAATTCCTGACGACGAATTTCTGTAATCGGGGGTTCAGCGTCTGGAGTCACATTTGGACAATCACCGGGTTTACAGAAGTCTTGAAAGGACTGTTGGACTAACTCTAATGCTGATGCTTGTTCTATTCCCCCGACAATGACAACGGTCATATTTTCGGGTTGATAGTAGGTAGAATGGAAGCTACGCATTTGCTGGGGCGATCGCGTCATTAATTGCTGTTCTGTTCCCAGTACCGAGCGTCCGTAGGGGTGATGCTGGTAAACATTCTCGGAAAGTGCCTGAAACCCTAGCCAATCCGGATTATCATAACAAGAGCGAATTTCTTCTAAGATGACATCCCGTTCCCGAACAAATTCGTCGTCGGGAATAGTGGCGTGTAAGAGCAAATCGGCTAGAGGGGGTAGGGTATCATCTAAGTATTGAGCAGCAGTCGTAATAAAGAAATGAGCATAGTCATGACTCGTTGCTGCATTGGTGAGTCCGCCACGACGTTCAATGATCGAGTCGAATACACCAGGAGCAAGTGTAGCAGTCCCTTTAAAGATCATATGTTCCAGGAAATGTGCCATCCCAGTCCATGGGGAAGGTTCTCTGATCGCACCCGCACGCACCCAAACATCGACCACAACCGCTGGAGTTGCAGGTAGATATTGGTGAATAACCGTCAACCCATTCGCAAGTCGAACGATCTCAGCAGGAAATGTAGCAGTAGTCAGCGGCTCAGACAGCAATTTTTCTAATCTCAACTGTTAGTTAGTAAATTGAAATTAGTCTCATAGTAGCGCTTGATCGAGTAAAAAGTAGAATAGACCTTTGGCATAAAGGGAGGGAAAAGGGGGAAAGGCGTTGAAAATCCTTTTTCCTTTGAGCTTTAACCTTTCCTTGGCTTTCGGATAAAGGACTTTTACAAGAGACGTTCATGAGCGTACCGCTCACACTCCAGGATGAAAGGAGACTTTCAAAACAGGTTTAAGCTGTTCGTCATTTAAACC
>DNGI01000088.1:2176-4249 GCA_003486645.1 Cyanobacteria bacterium UBA11370
TTGTCAATAATTACAGAATCCTTGTAGTGCGACCATCTTGGTCGCTACTGATACCCAATTTAAAGGCGTGACAGCTTAATAATACCCGATTACAGCTATGACATCCTCTGAAACCCACTCTAACGAATAGGGTGTCAGCTTCCCAGCATCACTACTCGGCATTCCTACTTCATCTGGAGTCTAACCACTTAGCCGTCTGTAGGCAACCCCCGTGAGTCCCATTACAATTAATCCTAGGAACGGTGAATGATACTAAGTTGTGGTTCAGGATGTAATACAAGCCGTTTATGAGAGGAGGAGGGGGAGATGGGAAGATGGGGAGAGAACGTTATCTGTTTAAATGCAACTTGGTATGAGCGCATTTCTCCTTTCCAGGCAGGGTTATTCTCCCGAAGTTCACCTGGAACTGCTTTTCCCCTATCCAGGATTAAATGTAGTGCTTGATACTATTCTTGTGGAATAGGAAGACTGAAAACCCTAATTCGGCAAGATTATACCCTTGTGTTATCACCACCAATACACGAGAGCCAAAAAAAAGTAAATTTAGCAAAATCTTGTCAACTTCTTGACATTTATTATTTATTCTTTGAGCATCGAAGGCACACTAATTCAGTTAGATCGCCTTTTATACTTGGATCGGTTAATAATCCGATCTCAGCCATCAGCTCTAATAGTGATTACTCAAAAGCAAATTGCTGAGTTAAATGCTCGGTTTATGACCGTGCTAAGTATAGCTGCCAAGAAGGACCGTCTTAGTTTACCTGAGAAGCATATTGAGTAGTTGGTCATGTACCTGAATTGGTAATGCCTTGAAGTTACAAGGAGAACGAGCCATGACACTCATTCCAAATTTCGACGCAGCAACGTTTGTACCTGGAACTCAGATCAATAATCCTTATTTTCCCCTAGAACCGGGCACAATCTATGTTTATGAGGGCGAATCGGCAGATGAAGAGACGGGTGAAGAGAGCGAGGAACTGATTCGATTTGCCGTCACGTTTCAAACCGAAGAAATCGCTGGCGTTACCGCAACCGTCGTACAAGAAACTGCCTGGGTAGATGGTTTTCTTGAAGAGCATACGCATGATTGGTTCGCTCAGGATACGGATGGAAATGTCTGGTATTTGGGTGAATTTACGACAGCCTATGAATACGACGACGATGGTAATTTTATTGGCACAAACAATGATGGAGCGTGGGAAGCTGGGGTTAATGGAGCTTTACCGGGTTATATCATGCCAGCCAATCCTCAAGTTGGCGATAATTACTATCAGGAGTTTGCGCCAGAGGATGAAGCCTTAGACCAGGCGGAGGTTATTAGTAATGACCAAACTCTTTCAACGGAGATAGGAACCTTTAGTAACGTTCTCCAAACCCTTGAGTTTTCAGAACTTGCACCGGGAGTATTTGATTTTAAGTATTATGCTCCAGGTATTGGTTTAGTCTTAGTTGAAGAGCTGGATGAAAACCTTGAACCCGAGTTTATTGTTGAACTAGAATCTATCACGTCTGTAAGCGAAGAAGCCTTTACCAGCGGGTACGGAACTAAAGGGAATGACGTACTTGATGGTGACAACGGAGTTAACATTCTCAAGGGATTTAAAGGTGATGATTTGTTGCAAGGTTTTGGTGGTGAAGATTGGTTAGTTGGTCAAAAGGGCAACGATTTCTTAGTGGGTGGCAATGGGTTGGATCTGTTGGAAGGTGGCAAAGGGGAGGATATTTTAATTGGGGGTCAAGGAATAGATATTTTGGAGGGAGGCAAGGACAGAGATCAGTTTGTTTTCAGAACATTAGGGGACAAGGGGGATCTAATTCAAGATTTTAATCACGAGGATGTGATTATTTTGGTTGAGATCTTTAATTCAGGAAACTACGACAGTTCCAATCCAATTGATGATTATTTACAAATTCAACAATTGGGTTCTCTCACCGTTATTTCTATTGATTCAGATGGGGATGCGGGGTCTAATCCGTTTGAAGTTTTGGCAATTTTGCAGCACACAAATGCCAGTAGCTTGAGCGATGCTAACTTTGTTGTATAGTATCGTTTTAATGGGGAGTGGGGAGTGG
>DNGI01000048.1:0-13348 GCA_003486645.1 Cyanobacteria bacterium UBA11370
GGGGGAGAAATCAATAAAGGGGGTAGTATATAGGGCGGATTTGGTATAACTACCCCTTGTGAGAGTTTGGGGCGCAATGTGAGTTCAAAAGCAACTCATCAATTAAAGCCAATTTCCGATTAGGATAAAAGGCGACCAAACGGCTGGATGGCTATAGTTAGGATCAGCAATCATTTTTAGTTTTGCCCTTTGCAGGGCTTGGGCTTTAGTGATGTTAGGTTGAAGGAGTTGGCGATAAAATTCTTCAATTAGCGGTACGGTCGCTTCATCGTTAATGTACCATAAAGTGGCTAGTGCAGTTTCAACACCCGCGCGAACCGCCACACCTGCAATTCCTAACGCTGAACGGTTATCACCCGCAGCCGTTTGACAGGCACTTAAGGTGAGCAATTTGACAGGTTGTCTGTCGCTACGAGAACGTAACAAATTGTCGAGTTCCTGTAGACTAATACGTCGATCATACCCTAGCAAAAATGTACTCTCCGCATCTACACCAAATTTTCCATGGGTTGCCATGTGAACGATGGGGTAACTTTTGCGGAGTAATTGAGCTTGCAAATTAGAGAAGGTAAAATCCTGATCAATTAGTTCAGTACCCCCTAAAATTGTTTCTACCACGTTAAGTTCAGCTTTCACATTCGTCAGGGCAGCAAAGGGCGGTTTCTCAACGGTTAAACCTAAACTGAGGGCTTCTAACTCATTGCGGTTTAGAGTTTGGCTGGTAGTGAGCGTTAAACTGGGAGTGATACCAATAGGGTACTTTTCAATTAAAAATGTTTGACCATCATGTAGTGCTGCCATCGGTACTTTTCGCAAAACACCATCATTAATAAAGACTAAAGTACTCGGCTTAATAGCGACCAAATCTGCTTCTAAGGGACGAATTAAAAGATTATAAATTTTCTGGGCTTGGGGTAAATATTCTTCCGTTGCCCACAACTCTAATAAATAACGTAACCGATCAATTTCAATCTCAAGTTCTGACTGGGAAATCTCAACGGGATAACTCCGCATTGAACCATTAGGCGATCGCAAGATAAGTTGGGTGCGATCGCCTAAAATCACCGAGTAAATTACAGCGGTATTGCCCTCTGTTAAGGCTTGATTACTTTGAGCTTTGTTTTTGGCTACCTGTACACATTCGTCACCAAAAAAATTCTCCAATTCTGCCAATTTCAATAATTCTAAGGTATCAACAACCTGTTTGAGGGCAGAGCCTTCATTCTGTTGCTGTCCAGATTCTGTCTCAGTGAGTAATAATTCCATTAATTCCCGATAAACGGGTTCTACCTGTTCCCGAAAGTCCAATTGCAGATCTTGATTAGCGGCAATGAGATCACCCCGAATACTTTGCAAACTAGCGATCGCTTCTTGATAAGCCGTGATCGCGTCTTGAGTGTCTCCGGTGGCTTTAAGAATTCTCCCCGCCTGCCACTGCCAATGATACAAACTATCTGGGGCATTTATTTGTTGGGCGGCAAATTGAGCATTGCGAGTTAACTCCATTGCCTTGTCATAGTCCCCTGTTTTCTCATACCATTGCCCTAAACTTCCCAGTGCAAAGGATTCAGCTCTAGCATCACCGATAGTTCTAGCCACACTCAAGGCTTGTTCTAATAGTTGAAGGGACTCTTCCCTCCCAGCCCCTGACTCAAAGTTTCGATAATTCTCTGCTAGATTAATTAGGGTATAGGCTTTCTCCCATGAATCTGGAACTTTAACGAGTAACTCTTTCACACGCTTGCCATTTCTGATAATGAATTCCTGTTCAGTTGCAGTTAACGGTCTTTGCAGCCGATTGAGTTCTTTGAGTGAATTGCCTGCACTTATCGACAAGTGACTCCTGATGATTAGGTGATTTAAATTCATCAAGGCTCTAACTTCCTCTAGTCCACCCAATTGTTGAGCGGTTTGGGCGCTTTGCTCAAAAAATGTTCTGGCTTGCGCCCGATCCTGATTAGCGGCTTGAGTTAAACGGATTGTTTGTTGATCATCTCCTTCTAATTGCGCTAACTGAGCTTGATAACTATATCGAGTTGCTTGGCTAACGTAGATATTACCCAAATTATTCAGCGCTGTAGCAATGTAGCGGGTATTATTTAATTGACGAGCAATTTTTAAACTTGTTTGTTGAGCGACTAAGGCCTGGTCGTAGTTCCCTAAAGCCCAATGGGCATTGCCTAATGCTCCCTGTGCTGCGGCTTCAATCAGCGGATCTTGGTTTTCCACGGCGAGGGAAATGGCTGATTCCAATAGGGTAATTGATCGCTGATGCTGTCCTAAATCGCTGTAAGCTTGAGCTTGTTCTGTTAAGGAAGTAGCTAGAGCTTTTCGACTAGATTTATCCTCTTGAGTGCGATAAATTTGTAGGGCTTGTTCCCATTGAGCGATCGCTTGGGGTAGTTGACCGATTTGCCGATAGGCTACAGCTAAGTTAGTGTGAACAATGGCTTTGTCTTTCGGTGTAGTGATTTGGGGTAGGGATTGTTCCCAGGTTGCGATCGCTTCGGTAAATTTTCCGGCTTGATAGAATTCAATTCCCCTCTGGACAAGTTGCACTTGGGAAATAGATATAACCGTTGGCATTTCTAACGCAACGGCGGAGAAAATCCATTGCCCACTTGACCAATTATGAATGCTAATGCACAATAGGAGGTTAGCTAAGAATAAAACAGTGAATCGACACCAACGCTGCCAATGGTGAGACATTGCAGTCCTATACGTAAGTAAATATATTCAAACCTATAAGTGTAACACACCCGTAATAAGGTAGGTTGGCTTACATTAGCCTTGTCCCGTTCTTTCTGGTTCTTTCCCCCTCAAACTATAAACCAATGTATTTTAGACCAGAGATCCTGGCTGGTCGATATTTTTATTGAATATTGAAACTTCATCGAAGTTCCTAAGCTATTGCGTCTAGAAATGGAATTTTTCAGATACAGTTTCTTAAATTCTTCCCGGCTTCCTCTGAGATGTGGGAGTGCCAATTCAAGGCGTGATAGCTTATAACTTTCCGGATACTCCCTAGTGATGCCTCCTATCTCTCATATCTATGGTTGGCGCTGACTTGCGTTTTCAACAACTTGTCACGAGTACGACTTTATTGTGCTTAAGTTGGAGTTCTATTGCTGTAGCAGAAGAAGGGTTAACCTTTCAAGGGTTGCAGATGGAATCAGTGACGGGTGATCAGATTGAGTTGCATTCAAACGAAATAGTTGAGACAGACACACAGACGCGGGGACGCGGGGATGCGGAGAAAATCAATAGGCTACCGATAAAAAATGCCACTGGGTATCAAAGTCAATCAGAAAAATCCCTAGTAGACAACCCAAAAAATTCCGATGGATACAATAGTTTATCTTCCCCCTCCCCCCCTCTCCCCATCTCCCCCTCTCCCCTAGCCCAAACCAATCCGAATCTCCCACCAGGACTTCTCGAACCCAATCTCCCCTTACCTCCTTTACCCACCACACCGCCCGAAACTCCTACTCCAAGCCGTCCACTAGCACCCCCTCCAGAAACGCCACAAAACTTGCCAGCGGAATTAGACGTTAAAGTTACAGTTAAAGAGATTGAGATTTTAGGGAGTACCGCCTTTTCCCCAGCCGAATTACAAACAGCGGTATCGTCTTTTATCGGTCAGGAAGCCACGTTTGAAGAACTCCTAGCTATTCGCACTGCTATTACTCAGTTATATATTGACAATGGCTATACCACCTCTGGCGCATTTTTACCCTCTCAAGATTTAACCGATGGAGTGGTGAGAATTCAGGTAGTAGAAGGGGGAATCGAACGCATTGATATTCAGGGTTTGAGGCGATTGCGACCGGATTATGTGCGCGATCGCATTGGTTTAGCTGCCCAAGCGCCAGTTAATCTCCGCCGTCTAGAAGAAGCCTTACAACTGCTACAACTTGATCCCCTGCTGGATACAGTACAAGCCGAACTCTCAGCCGGGACAGCGCCTGGTTTCAGTGTACTCCAACTAAATGTGACCGAAGCCCAACCTCTAAGCCTTGCTGTGATTGGCGAAAATCGAGACTCTCCGAGTGTAGGTTCCCTCGGAGGAACGGTTACGATCGCTCATAATAATTTGCTAGGGTTTGGCGATCGCTTGAGTGTAGATTATGGCCTTACCCAAGGGATTAATAGTTACAACTTCAGCTACCAAATTCCCCTAAATCCTCATGATGGTACGTTAAGTTTAAGCTATGGCCGCAGTCGGAGTGACATTATTGAGGAACCTTTTTCCCGTTTAGATATTAATGCTCGAACCTCTACGTTTTCTGTTGGTTTTCGTCAACCGATTGTTCGGACTCCGAGTAGTGAATTTGCCCTTTCTCTATCGTTAGATCTGCATCAAAGCGAAACGTTTTTATTAGAAGATATTCCCTTTTCGTTTTCTTTAGGACCAGAAAAAGGCAAGTCTAGAGTAACGGCACTGCGCTTTACCCAGGACTGGACAAATCGGTCTGCAACTAGAGTTTTAGCGGCGCGATCGCAGTTTAGTTTTGGCTTAGATGCGTTGAATTCGACTATTAATGAGAATGGAATTGATGGGCGTTTTATGAGTTGGGTAGGACAGTTTCAATGGGTACAAGCATTAGGGGGTGATGCTATTTTTATTGCCCGTGCTGGGGCTCAACTTTCTAATGACTCTCTCTTATCTTTAGAACAGTTTAGTATTGGTGGGATAGATACAGTTAGGGGCTATCGGCAAAATCAACGAGTGGCTGATAATGGGATTGTTGGTTCCTTGGAATTCCGTTTGCCTATTGTTCAGCAACCCGAAGGAATTGGTACTATCCAGCTTGCTCCTTTTTTCGATATTGGCACAGTTTGGAATAACGAAGATGTTACTCCTAATCCTAATACTTTGGCGAGTATTGGTTTAGGATTACGCTGGCAAGTTTCACCTGACTTTTCGGCTCAATTGGATTGGGGAATTCCGCTGATTTCTGTTGATGATGAGGGGAATACGTTGCAGGATCAGGGTATTACGTTTTCAGTGCAGTTCCAACCGTTTTAGGTAGAGGGAGGGGAGGAGAGGGGGAGAACAAAATACCTCGTGTGAATGCAACTTGGTATAAAATACGCCACTTTCTTTTCTAGAGGAAAAATCTTTGTGTTTTCTCAAGGTTGCACGGATACATTGAGGTAGTGTTATTTGATATAGTTGCAGATAGTGGAGCGATCTCCTTTTGAATTGCATCCCTCAAAAGGTAGATATTGCTCATCCTTTCAAAATGGGTTAACTAAGATCTGGCATCATTTTCAGGATGGGTAGGTTGCTCATCCCATACTAAAAAAATTGTCTTTCTTGTGGGTTATATAGCGGTTCTCATAATCATGAGGTACAAATTTCTAGGTTTTAGGTTTTAGGTTTTAGGGAGTGGGGAGTGGGGAGTGGGAAAAAAATTAAGCGCACCTCACCCATCTGAGAATTGCTATAGACTGGAACGTTTCCCCATAAAAGGCAAGTTTGAGAATGATGTAATACCGTCGTGAAGATGCTAATCCGTTGTTTTGTCAAGGTGGGTGAAAATGGGAAGTTTTTGTGATGCTTTTATTTCCTACGGACGTGCTGATAGTAAAGGTTTTGCAACGAAACTTCAGACTCGATTGCTTGAGGAAGGTTTCAATGCGTGGTTTGACCAGAATGATATTCCCCTTGGAGTAGACTTTCAAAATCAAATTGATGATGGGATTGAAAAAGCGCATAACTTCCTGTTTATTATTGCACCCCATTCGATCAATTCGCCCTATTGTCGTAAAGAAATTGAGTTAGCGATTAAGCGCAATAAACGGATCATTCCCCTCTTACACGTCGAGCAAATTAACTACGATACTTGGCAGCAAAGATATCCGAAAGGGACACCGGAAGAGTGGGAAACTTACAAAGCAAAAGGGTTACATTCTAGCTTTCCGAATATGCACCCGCTGATCGGTAAAATTAACTGGGTGTATTTCCGAGAAGACCTAGATAATTTTGATAAATCCTTTGCCGACTTAATTACATTGATTCGTCACCATGCCGATTATGCTGAACAGCATACCTACTTTTTAACCAAAGCATTGGAGTGGGAAAGGAATCAAAGAAAAACAAATTATTTATTAATTGGAGAAGAACGCAAGCAGGCAGAATCTTGGTTAAAGATTCGGTTTAAAGATGAGCAAGCTCCCTGTGTACCGAGTGACTTACATTGTGAGTATATTACCGAAAGTATCAAGAATGCCAATAACTTGATGACTCAGGTTTTCCTCTCCTATGCCGATGAAGATAAGGCAACGATGGAGAAGGTACGTAATAGTCTGAGGCGGGAAATGATTACCGTTTGGACGAATAAAACGGATATTCAGACTGGAGAAGCGTTTGAGGACGCAATTAACCGAGGAATTGAACAAGCGGATAATTTAGTTTTTCTGATTTCGCCAGATTCAGTAACGTCTTATTATTGCCAGCAAGAACTAGACTATGCACTATCGTTCAACAAACGAATTATTCCCCTATTAGTGCGAGACACTAACACCCTACAAATCCCTGAAAGCTTGCGACAATTGCACTATATTGACCTCAGTGATAATGCTCAAGACGAAGATTATCATCTGGATGAAAGTCAATTATTGAAAATTTTACATCAGGATGAGACTTACTACAACGAGCATAAAATGCTGCTAACCAAAGCCTTAAAATGGGAGCGGCAGAATAGGAATTCCAGCATTCTTTTACGGGGTTATAACCTGCGTCATGCGGAGTTGTGGTTAAAGGGGGCGGAACAACGGAAAAAGCATCCTCCGACGGCTTTACAAAAAGAATATATTAGCGAAAGTCTGCAACAACCCACTGATGTATCTGTAGAAGTTTTTATTTCTTATTGTCCGGCAGATTCAGATTTTGCACGTCAGTTAAATGAGGCTTTACAAATTCAGGGTAAAACAACTTGGTTTGACCAAGAAAGTATTGCTGAAGAAGCAGAATTTAAGCAAGAAATTGAGCGGGGTATTCAAAATTCAGATAATTTTTTGTTGATTATTTCTCCTCAATCGCTTGATTCATCCTCTACCACCCATGAAGTAAAAGTTGCCCAGAGGTTGAATAAACGATTGGTGATTGTGCTTTACAAAGGCGCATCAGCGGCAGATTTAGACCCAACATTTGCCAACATCCAGCAGGTTGATTTTACCCAAAATAATGGGGATTTTTATACGAATTTCAGTGAATTAGTTAGAACATTAGATACGGATCGAGAACACGTAAAAAGCCATACTAAATGGTCACAACGGGCGCTGGAATGGGAGCATAAAGAGAAAACGGCTGATTTGCTATTGCGGGGGAATGAATTTGCGATCGCCGAGACTTGGTTACAGGAAACCGAACAAGAAAAGAAACAGCCCCCAGCTACCGCATTACAGAAAGAATATATTACCGCTAGTCGAGATGCGATCGCCGCTGAAATCAGAAAAGAAAAGCGTCGGGTCGTTATTTTAAAATCACTACTAGCTTTTGCAACTATAGCATTTTTAGTGTCTGTTGTTGCGGCTGTATTTGCTTTTCGTGAGTCTCGGAAAGCATTGAGGGATCAAATTGAATCCCTAACCGCATCCTCATCAGCAGAATTCGCCTTGGGGAAAGATTTTAATGCTTTACTAATAGGTTTAAAAGCCGCAAAAGAACTGCGAACACCCTTGTGGATACCAGATAAACACGAACTTGAGGCTAAGGTTGTTACAGCCCTACAACAATCGATTTCTAAAGTCAGAGAACTTAACCGTCTTGAAGGTCATCAAGGTGCGATTAATGAGTTGAGATTTAGCCCCGATGGTCAGACAATTGCGACGGCGAGTGATGATAGAACTGTCAAGCTTTGGAGTTTGGATGGCAAAGAACTCCGTACCCTTGAGGGACATCGTAAGCCAGTTTATCTGGTGAGATTCAGCCCCGATGGTAAAATGATTGCGACGGGTAGTGACGATAAAACCGTCAAATTGTGGCAACCTGATGGCACTTTAATAGTCACGCTGACAGGTCATAAAAAGAGTATTTCTGATGTCGAATTCAGTCCTGATGGTAAGACAATTGCTACTGCTAGTGAGGACAGCACTGTTAAACTGTGGCGGCTTGATGGCACCTTAATTGTCACGCTTAAAGATCAAACGCTTAAAGATACAGCTCATGAATCGGGAATATCAGACGTAGAGTTCAGCCCGGATGGTAAGACGATAGCGACTGCTCGTTGGGATAGCACTGTCAAACTCTGGGACTTGAAGGGTAAGCTACTTCACACTCTTAAAGGGGAGGATATTTCAGGAGTCTTTAGTATCAGTTTCAGCCCCGATGGTAAAACCATTGCTAGTGCCAATTTTAACAATACAGTCATTCTGTGGAACCGAGAGAAGGGAATCCGACAACGCACCCTCAAGGGACACACCGGGTTGATCTATTACGTTACTTTCAGCCCCGACGGTAAAACCATTGCCACTGCTAGCGGTGACAAAACTATCAAACTCTGGGACTCGTCGAATGGTAAGTTACTTCATTCCCTTGAGGGGCATAATGAATGGGTTCATACCGTTACTTTTAGCCCTGACAGCAAAACCATTGCGACTGCCAGTTTAGGCAAAACTGTTAAAATCTGGGGGCTTGATGGCACTCTGATCACCAACCTCACAGGACACAATAACACCGTATCGGATGTAAAGTTTAGTCCTGACGGTAACACAATTGCGACGGCAAGTTGGGACAGAACAGTCAAGCTGTGGAATTTAGATAATCCCTTAGTTACGACCTTAACACGAGCCGAATCTAACGATCAATTTCTTGGTTTCGATCCTACTCCTATCAGTTTTAGTCCCAAGGGTCAGGAATTTGTGACAAGTGATCAAGACGGTTCTTTGCAACTTTGGGGGGCTGATGGTAAGGAGATCAGCACACTGGTTGAAGCCAGTAAACATTCGGGGGGGATTTTCAGTCCGGATGGTCAGAGTTTGGTGACGATGGATGATAACAGTGATTATGGCGATATATATTCTGATAATGAATTCACCTTGTTATCAGTATATGGCGGCACTTTATCAGCAAAGCTATGGAAAGCTGATGGCACTTTCATCACTACCCTGTTTGAGAAAGATAAAGGTGATTTTGTAAGCGTAAGTTTTAGTCCCGATAGCCAAACTCTGGTAACAACACAAGGTAACGGTGCAGTCAAGCTGTGGAAGACTGATGGTAATTTGATTGCTACTTTGATTGAAAAAAGCGAAAATTCTCCAAGCGTAAGTTTTAGTCCAGATGGTCAAACTCTAGTAACAACAGAATATAACGGTGCAGTTAAACTCTGGAATAATAGTGGTACAGAGATTGCTGAATTGATTAATAAAATTCCAGGTTCTGCGAAAGTACATTTCAGTCCTGATAATCAGAGTTTGGTCACAGTGATGACGGATGAAAAATCTTATGGCCCTGTACAACTATGGAAAATTGACGGGACTCCAATCACCACTCTGATCGAAAAAAGCGAAAAGCAAAACTCTGAATCTGAAGAAAGCGATTCATCGGAAGTTGTGGATGTGAGTTTTAGCGCTGATGGTCAGACTCTAGCAATAGCAAATAATGATGGATCATCTTCTGATGTTGTAACGCTTTGGAAAGCTAACGGTACTCGTATTACCACTCTGGCCGATCAAAGCGAGGGTTCCATTGATGTATATTTCCTTGAGAAAGGACAGATTCTGGTAACGAGTCGTACAGATGGTGCCTTCAAAGTTTGGAAGACTGACGGCAGGTTAATTACAACCCTGACTGAAAATACTACTGATGAATCTGTGGCTGTAACGCCTAGTCCTGATGGTAAAACGTTTGTAACAGTAAATAATAAGGCAGTCGAGCTTTGGAATGGTAACGGCACATTAATTAAAACCTTGCAAGAAGGAAAGCAAGAAGAAAATCAGGAATTTGTCAACGTCGGTATTGATGGCGAAGCCGCAACTGTAAAATATAGCTCTGATAGCAAAACGATCGCTATCATTACCCAGAAGACAGTAAATCTTTGGAACCGAGATGGTACTCTTATCGAGAAATTAACCCATAATGCTGATGTAAAGAAAGCAAGTTTCAGTCCCGATAACCAACTATTTGTCTCGGCTAGTGCAGATAATACGGTTAAACTTTGGAACCGAATTACCAACCTTAACACTATTCTCGCTGGCTATACGGCGGAGATCACCGACTTGCATTTTAGCCCGGATAGCAAGATATTGGTCTCAGCCTCTGAAAAGGAAATCGTTATTCGCCCCTTGGACAACCTTGCCAACCTAGACAATCTGGTAGCAAAAGGTTGTGAACGAGTGGCAGACTATATACAAACCAGTCCCAATCTGGAAGATAGCGATCGCACCCTCTGCAAAGGTATCAAATCTCAAAAGTAGCCCTATCCCATTTTCGAGTGGGGAGTGGGAGATGGGGGGCAGGGGGCAGGGGAAAACTGGTAGATAATCTTAAACTATTAAGCTATTCCACCAACAACAACCAACAACCAACAACCAACAACCAACGAACAACAAACAACCAACAACCAACAACCAACAACCAACAACCAACAACCAACTAAGACCTAGGAGTTACCGCAGCAAAGGTCATCTCTTTAACTGCACCTGGTTCCCCCATTTGCTTGGCGCTTTGGTCATTAAACTCAACCAAAACCCCTCCCGCATTACCAGCGCGAACACTCAATTTTTCGTCAGCGACCCAAGTCCGCTGGGTTCCTTCGGGTAAAACACCTTCAAATTCAGTTTTGCCATCCACCACTACTCGAATCCAGGATTGTGCTTTGAGGGTAACACCGACTTGTACAGGTTTGCCATTTTCGCTGGCTTGAGAGACTTGGGCAGGTTCGTTAGGTTGTAATTGCGGTTGGGGTAATTGTTGGGCATGGGGAGGAGAATCTTCGACTTCAATCACTTGTACAGCAGACCGACTCACAACATAAGATAAGCCATTCACCGCACCAATCACCAGCAAGATGTAGAGTAAGTAAAGATGAAGGGGTCGTAATTGAGCCGCTGGCAAATGCCGCCAGGAGGGTTTAATCATGACTAGATTCGATCCCGCTGGAAAAGCGCTGGCAAACTCTGTGCCATCCAGACCCAGTACTTCCGCAAAGTGCCGAATAAAGCCTTGAATGTAAACAGGTTCTGGTAATCGATCCAGTCTACCTTCTTCGATCGCATTCAATAGCCGTGCTTGAATCCGAGTTTTAGCAGCAACATCCTCCAAACTGATCCCCTGTTCAAGGCGGGAGTCGCGGAGGCGGATACCGAGTTCTTTGAGTTTCTCGACTTGCTCCTGCTGTAAATGGCGTTTATTCTCCTTCATATACGGTACTCCTTGATATCTGCTGGCACGTTGATTGATGATTGGTGGACTCGGTTTTGGAGGAAGCAAATTTCAAAATCTCTAAGGTAACGGTAGTGACCACTGAGTAAGACCGATTCACCGGGGGGTTGTAATTGGATTGAACCAATAGCGGTGCGATGCAGATCAATCACTGGATAGCTTAACAGGTTAGCGACACGACGAATCTGACGATTTCTCCCTTCTATCAAAATAATTTCTAAGAGGGTTTGATTGGGCTGTTGCTTTAGCACCTTGACTTCGGCGGGTAAGGTTTTTTTGCCGGATAGCATAACTCCCTTACGCCACGTTTGTAGGACGGATTCTGGGGGATTGCCCTGTACCCAAACCTGATAAGTTTTGGGAATATGATAGCGAGGATGTGTAAGTTTATAGGTCAGTGCGCCGTCATTCGTGAGAATTAATGCACCTGTAGAATCCGCATCCAGTCGTCCCACTGGATGGATACCCTGACCGTCTCGGAGTGTGGGCGGCAGTAAATCCAGAACTGTCTTACGCTTCCCCAGAATAGTATTACAATTCTTGGAGTCGCGGCAAGTAGAAACGACACCCTGTGGTTTGTTCAGCAACAGATAAATCAGTTGAGGACGGTTGACCGAGACGAGACGTTTCCCATCGACTTCGATCAAATCAGTTTCGGGGTTGGCTTTTTGTCCGAGATGCACCACAGTGCCATTGAGTCGAACCTGTCCAGCTAAGATCATTTTCTCAGCTTGACGGCGTGAGGCAACCCCCCACTGGGAAAGAATTTTTTGTACTCTTTCTTCCATGGCTCGACCCAGACTAGACTATGTACAAATATTACAAGACTGGGGATAATTGCAAGTGGCTGGCTTCCGGACAAAGAAAAAGCTTATCAAAGACTAGGGGCTAGAAAATATAGAGTTATACAATGCCTATCGATCCACCTATGGATATTGAATTGCCAGAAGCCTCGAAGAAGACCAGAAGAAGCCAGATTATTAGTACAGTAGTGTCTCCAGCGGTACGGCTGTGGCTGCGATCGCAGGTGGAGCAAGTTGAGAGATTAGAGTTTAAGCTAGTTGGGGGCGATCGCCAAATCCTTACAGGTGACATCCCTAGTGTATCAATTGCGGCAAGTCACGCGGTTTATCAAGGGTTGCATCTGAGCGAAATTCAGCTAGAAGGGAGGGATATTCGCTTTAATCTGGGTCAAGTCTTTAAGGGGAAACCGTTGCGTCTTTTAGCACCGATTCCGGTTGTGGGTCAGTTATGGCTGACGGAAAGCGACCTGCAAGCGTCTCTTGAGTCTTCTTTATTATCGAATGCTTTAAGGGAGTTAGTGGAGACATTGCTTAAATCTGGGGATAGACCTAACCAGACTGATAGTTTAAAAGACCGAGAGATCCACTGGCAAAAGATTAATATTGATACCGACCAACTCACTCTCACAGGTGTGATAACAAATCCAGCGACTCTACCGATACCGATTGGGATTCGTGCTGGTTTAGGACTGGCAAGTCATCAGGAATTACAACTTAACCCTCTCCAGATTGAACTTGATCCGGATCAGCCACCGATTCATCTAGATGGCTTTAGGATTGATTTAGGGTCAGAGGTGGATATTCAGGAGTTGAGTTTGATTCCTGGACGGTTAATCTGTCGCGGACGCTTAACGGTGATTCCTTAAGTTGGTTTTTTGGTTGGGTTGCGACAACCTGTAGGTGTTTTTTTTCATAGGTCAAAATTAGGGGCTGTATTCCTTACTCTATAGGGATTTGCAGCTCTTCAGCGTTTTTAGAGGTTGTCGCAATGGGTGAAATGCTTACTGGGAGGGGAGTTTAGCCTATTTTGATTTTTGCCTCTTGACAAGTTCGATGGCTGAAATGATAAAATTCACGAGGTTGTCGAAATCGAACCTTGAAAACTAAATATGGTAAGAGTTTCAGACCTCAGCAGTTAAAATTAACTTGAATCCCT
>DNGI01000048.1:13567-29200 GCA_003486645.1 Cyanobacteria bacterium UBA11370
GTTAAAATTAACTTGAATCCCTTTTAGGGATTGAAACATATTGCGCCAGGGACAAGTACACAATTACTAGCTGTTAAAATTAACTTGAATCCCTTTTAGGGATTGAAACGTGAGTGGCTGAAATAATTCGCCTGCGCGATAAAAAGTTAAAATTAACTTGAATCCCTTTTAGGGATTGAAACCCAATTTTGGAAACTTTGGGAATTGACTACCGAAGGGTTAAAATTAACTTGAATCCCTTTTAGGGATTGAAACTTTCTAACATAAACAATTAAATCAAATTTCTTCTGGTTAAAATTAACTTGAATCCCTTTTAGGGATTGAAACCAAAGGAAACTTGGGAAGAAATTTCTAAAGCTGAGTTAAAATTAACTTGAATCCCTTTTAGGGATTGAAACCTACCCTGGTTGAATGTCCTTGCTGTAAAACTTGGTTAAAATTAACTTGAATCCCTTTTAGGGATTGAAACAAATCATTCAGTTCATCTACATTTAGATGCCCATTCAAGTTAAAATTAACTTGAATCCCTTTTAGGGATTGAAACTAAAAAGAAACAGAGAGACAGCATCTCTGTTTCTTTTATGTTAAAATTAACTTGAATCCCTTTTAGGGATTGAAACCAAAAAGCAGCTTCTGACTTGGCTCTTAGTGAGCGGGGTTAAAATTAACTTGAATCCCTTTTAGGGATTGAAACAATTTGCTCTCTACGAGCCTTTAACTGGATTGAGTTAAAATTAACTTGAATCCCTTTTAGGGATTGAAACTCTTTACGACAAGGACGATTACTTCAAATATTTGTGCGAGTTAAAATTAACTTGAATCCCTTTTAGGGATTGAAACCGGAATTTCTTATTGTATTAAAAAAGATGAATTTGAAGGGTTAAAATTAACTTGAATCCCTTTTAGGGATTGAAACAGAATTGAATGAGCAGCTGGCATCGAATTATCGAGTTAAAATTAACTTGAATCCCTTTTAGGGATTGAAACGCATTAAGTACATCTAACACATTTAGATAGTTACGTTAAAATTAACTTGAATCCCTTTTAGGGATTGAAACTTTTGAGCAACCATTTGGGCATTTCCAGACTTCGTTAAAATTAACTTGAATCCCTTTTAGGGATTGAAACACCACTTTCCCGGTTGCGCCGTTCCGCTGTTTTGCGTTAAAATTAACTTGAATCCCTTTTAGGGATTGAAACCTTGTTGACCGATTTTTTGCCCTGCTCCTTTTGCGGCACTTACGTTAAAATTAACTTGAATCCCTTTTAGGGATTGAAACGTTAGCTTCGATAGACTAGCTCAAATAAAAGAGCTAGTTAAAATTAACTTGAATCCCTTTTAGGGATTGAAACTGCTTGCTTGTTTGCTTGCTAGGTTAACAAGCTTGTTAAAATTAACTTGAATCCCTTTTAGGGATTGAAACAGGAAAAAGTGAATGCCAGTAGTACATTCCATCCATCTAGTTAAAATTAACTTGAATCCCTTTTAGGGATTGAAACTCTTATGATTATTATGTGGAACCGACCAAGAAGAGTTAAAATTAACTTGAATCCCTTTTAGGGATTGAAACACTAGGATTTACAGCACATGGTAGATGCCACGATTGTTAAAATTAACTTGAATCCCTTTTAGGGATTGAAACATTATTCGGCTCATTTGACCCGCTTCTAATCCTAAGTTAAAATTAACTTGAATCCCTTTTAGGGATTGAAACCAAAAACTAAGGGTGCGAATGAGCGGGAACGGGAACGATCGCGTTAAAATTAACTTGAATCCCTTTTAGGGATTGAAACAACACCAAGGAACTCATAAAGTTGACAACATCCAGGTTAAAATTAACTTGAATCCCTTTTAGGGATTGAAACAGGTTGGAGATGGTATTTAATTTTTGATTTCAAATGTTAAAATTAACTTGAATCCCTTTTAGGGATTGAAACAGAAAGGATTCTAGAAACTACGGATTTAGAACCAACAGAAGTTAAAATTAACTTGAATCCCTTTTAGGGATTGAAACGAGCAGAATTTCAAAGCAATGGTTGAAGAAGCGGAGGAGTTAAAATTAACTTGAATCCCTTTTAGGGATTGAAACCGATGACATCCCCAACTTTGTGTTCAGCGCTATGGTTAAAATTAACTTGAATCCCTTTTAGGGATTGAAACTACAAAGCAGTAGAAAACGGGACTGACTATATTTATGTCAGCGGTTAAAATTAACTCAAATCCCTTTTAGGGATTGCAACAAAAAAGAAATCGCCCCCACACCCAAAACCCGCCTCTATGTCACCTTGTCAGGAATCGATCCGCTAGCATAGCGTTAAACAAGGTTTGATTACCATGAGTCACATTCTGTTTAATCGGCTAACGCGATCGCTCTCATTAACCATGCCTCAGTCGTTCATTGCGAAAGGACTGCTACTCGTACTATTGATTATACTAGGAAACCCTACTCATGCTCAGACTTCAGTGCCACCCGTCGTGGATCAAACACAAGAAAGTTCTGAAGATAATGCGGTTGCTAATCAATTACTCGGTGAGTGGAAAACTAACGCTTCAGAGTCTGGTGGACAACTGACGTTGATTTTTGCACCTGATAATAAATTATTTTTTATCTTACCAGGTGATGAGGAGGAATCTTCAGCCACACCCAGTAATGAAGAAGAGTCTTCAATGGCAATTGGAGTGAAATATCAGATTCGCACCACTACTCAACCCATGCAATTAGACATAAATATTACTGCTGATGAAACCGCTTTAACTATTTTTGAGTTAACCCCGGAAGGGAAGCTGCGTTTAGAGTTAGAAGGTGTTCTTCCTGGACAACCCAGACCTACTGAGTTTAGCAATAATGCGTCATTGTTTGAAAGGATTTCAGATGCTACAACCGTACCAGAAACGATTGAATTAATTGAGTTAGAGAGTCAACAAGAACCAACATCATCGAAGATACCAATACAATACATTGATATAGTCAATAGAGCGCAACAGGCGCATTTTTTGGAAACGGGGAAATTCGCTCCTAATCTTGAAGAATTAGGGATTGTAAGTGCTTCAGAAACGGAGTATTATCGGTATGAAATTATAGGAGTTGGAGATGGGACTAGGAGTGTTGGTGTTACTGCTGAACCCAAAGAGGATGGACTTCCTAGCTACATCGGCGCAGTGTTAACGACGAAGGACGAGGCGGGTAATACGACGACTGTTTCGGTGATTTGTGAAAGTGATCAACCGTCAATGACATCCCCCGCTATGCCAACTCTGGCAATGAAGTTTGAAACTCAATGTGCAGCGGGTTCTCGTTTTGCTCGGTAGAAGCAATAGCGCCTTAAAAAGGCTTAAATTTAGATTGGGGGAGAATCAGTAGTAGCTACAACCGCTACAGCGCGATCGCCTTCTCTCCCTTCATTATTGTATCAATGAATGACTCGCGGTGATGACCTAGAAAAAAAGACAAATTATAAACAAAATGATTAACTGGAGTTGAGATCAAATTTGAGCGACCCCTCTCACGTTTATAATCCAACTATGGTTCTCCTTGCTGGCTGCCAAATTCTCAGTCAAATTTATGAGAGTAGCAATTCCTTAGTTTATCGGGCGATCCGAGAGTCAGATGGTCAATCCGTTATTCTCAAAGTTCTCAAGTCCGAGTATCCCACACCCGCAGAAATTAGTCGATATCAACAAGAATATCATATCACCCACTCCCTAAATTTGGGGGGAGTGGTTAAAGCTTATAGCTTAGAAAGATATCAAAGAATGTTGGCAATTGTTTTTGAGGATTTTGGCGGTTCGTCGTTAAAACAATTGATGCGCGATCGCCGCTTTACTCTCAAAGAATTTCTCAGTATTGCCATCCGGAATACCGAGAGTTTAGGCAAAATACATGAGTCTAATATTATTCATAAAGATATTAACCCATCAAATATCGTTTTTAACCCTGATACAGGTCAACTGAAAATTATAGATTTTGGGATTGCCACCGTCTTATCACGGGAAAATCCGATGATTAAAAATCCTTCAGTTTTAGAAGGAACGTTACCCTATATATCACCAGAACAAACGGGCAGAATGAACCGTTCCCTAGATTATCGAACGGATTTTTATTCATTAGGCGCAACATTTTATGAACTCTTAACTAATCAACGACCGTTTGAAACCGATGATCCGATGGAATTGGTGCATTCTCATATTGCCAAACAGCCAATTCCACCTCATTTAAACAGAGGAGGGGAAGAAGGGTTTTGTCCAGAAGCTGTTTCTAATATTGTAATGAAGTTGTTAGCCAAAAATGCCGAAGATCGATATCAAAGTGCTTGGGGACTAAAGGCAGATTTAACAGTCTGTTTGATGGAGTTAGAAACTAAGGGCGAAATTGAACCTTTTCCTTTAGGTCGCCAAGATATTTCGGATAAATTTCAAATTCCTCAAAAACTCTATGGTAGGGAACAAGAGGTTGAAACATTAATTGCAGCATTTGAGAGAGTGGCAGCAGATTTGGCAGCGGATGGGGTAACGGATGTAACGGATGCAGTGTTTGCGTCTTCTTTGGATTTATCGACTACAGATAATTCAGCAGTTAGTTCTAGTTCTAGATTGTTTTCTCAAATTGAATTGATGTTGGTATCGGGGTATTCCGGTATTGGGAAATCGGCGTTGGTGCAGGAACTTTATAAACCTATTACTCGACAACGAGGGTATTTTATTAGCGGGAAATTTGATCAATATCAGCGCAATATTCCCTACTCAGCCGTTATTCAAGCTTTTCAGGAATTAATTAAACAACTCTTAACTGAATCTGAAGTAAAACTTGCCCAATGGCGAGAAAAGCTATTAGCGGCGTTGGGAACTAATGGTCACATTATTATTGATGTTATTCCGGAGATAGAACTGATTGTGGGTAAACAACCCATGGTGCCTATTCTGCCTTCTTCAGAAGCCCAAAATCGTTTCAATTTGGTCTTTCAAAACTTCATCCGGACATTTGCTCAACCGTTACATCCTTTGGTAATCTTTCTTGATGACTTACAGTGGGCAGATAGTGCATCGTTGAAACTCATGCAACTGTTGATGGTGGCATCGCATAGTCAATATTTATTTTTAATTGGAGCTTATCGTGATAATGAAGTTAGTAGAGTGCATCCGTTAAGTTTAACATTGGAAGAAATTCGCAAGAGTGGGGCTATTGTTAATCAAATTTCCCTCGCACCTCTGGATTTGATGAGCATTACTCAGTTAATTGCAGAGACGCTAAAATGTTCTCCAGATCAAGCAAAACCTCTGGCTAAACTAGTAGCGATTAAAACAGGAGGAAATCCATTTTTTGTTAATGAGTTTTTGAAATCTCTTTATGCCGAAAAGTTAATAGAATTTGATTTTCAACGGGGAGGATGGAATTGGAATTTAGACCAAATTCAAGTTAGAGGATTCACGGATAATGTAGTTGAATTAATGGCTCTGAAAATTCAAAAACTCCTGCCTAATGTTCAACACGTATTGCAGCTAGCCGCTTGTATTGGTAATCAATTTCAGTTACAGACTTTATCGATAGTTTTAGAAAAATCCCATCAAGAAACAGCAATACAGTTATGGGACGCGGTGACAGAGGGTTTGATTTATCCCTTGGGTGAGGACTATAAGTTCATCACCTTTGATGATTCGCCAACAACAAGCGATGGAAAACAAACCATTGAATACAAGTTTTTACATGACCGAATTCAGCAAGCTGCCTATTCTTTAATTCCGGAGCAAGCGAAAAAAGCCCTTCACTTTCAAGTAGGTCAATTACTGCTGAAAAATACGGATACTCAGGAATTTGAAGACCGTATTTTTGATATTGTTAATCATTTGAATGCGAGTAATGAGTTAATTTCTCAGTCTGAAGAACGGTATAAACTGGCTCAACTTAATCTGATTGCTGGGAAGAAAGCTAAAGCGGCAACAGCGTATGAACCTGCGGTTAAATACCTAACAGCCGGATTAGAACTCCTAACTGATGAGAGTTGGTTAGTTGAGTACGAGCTCACAATCAACCTTCATATTGAAGCAGTGGAAGCGGCTTATTTAGCGACTAACTTTGAACAGGCAGCTACTCTAGGAAAACGTGTTATTGAACAGGCGAAAAGTATCCTGGATAAAGTCAAAGTTTATGAAATTACAATTTTATTTTACATCTCTCAAAATGAGATGTTATCGGCGATCAAAACAGCGCTGCACGTTCTAGAAATGTTGGGAATATCACTCTCTCAAGATGCCCCACCTAATCTCAGGGTTGAAGAGTTATTGGATTTATCAGAAATGAGCGATCCGGGTCAAATTGCAGCGTTACGAATCTTAATGAGTGTGATGGCTCCTGCTTATATTGCCAAGCCTTCAATCTTGCGATCGCTAATTTTTACCATGGTCAATTTATGCAGTCGATATGGGAATTCATCTCTAGCTCCCTATGCCTATAGTGTGTATAGTTTATTGTTGTGTGGAGCGCTAGAAAATATCGATAGTGGCTATCAATTTGGTCAATTAGCATTGAGGTTATTAGATAAATTTGAAGCGCGAGAAGTTCAGGCTAAAGTTCATCAACAATTCAATGCCTTTGTTAGACCCTGGAAGGAGCCAGCTAGAGCAACGTTAGAATCCTTGTTAGCTACCATAAAATTAGCCATTGATAGCGGTGATATAGAATATGCCTGTCATTGTAGCGTTAACTATTCTACCTATTCGTTTTTTGTCGGGCAGCCCTTAGAAGAGGTAGAGAGTAAACAAGCTCAACATCTCGAAATGAATCAAAAGTTTAAACAATATTTTCAATTCAATTATATCAAGGTGTGGAGGCAGTTATCCTTAACTCTAAAAACCAACTCTAACCCTGAATTAAATTTAGCCTACAGGGAGTTTGATTCCTATTTAACGGAATTAATTAAAAGCAATAATACTTTATCTATTTTATCGGTTTATTGGGCTAAATCTTTTATAAATTACCTTTTCAAGGATTATAACAAAGCCGTTATTAATGCATCTTTAGGGGAACAGTATATTCATGGAGTTCAGGGACTATTAAATATCGTTTTATATAACTTCTACTATTCTCTTGCCTTACTCGCGCTGTGCCCCCAAGCGTCTAAACTTGAACGCAAACGATATTTAAGGAAAGTCACCTTACATCAGAAAAAAATGAGCGAATGGGCATCTCATGCCCCCTGTAATTTTAAACATAAATACGAACTTGTAGAGGCTGAACGAGCGCGAGTACAGAGTAAAATTCCCACTGCTATGGAGTATTATGATCGTGCCATTCAAGGTGCTAGAGAACAGGGATACATTCACGAAGAAGCACTCGCTTACGAACGTGCCGCAGAATTTTATATTGCTCTGGGACGACAGGAAATTGGACAGAATTATCTAGAAAAGGCTCACTATGGATATAGCCGATGGGGGGCAATGGCGAAAGTTAAAAATTTAGAAGAAACCTATCCCCAATTGCGATTTACTAAATCAAAGGGTAATAGTACAATAACCCTCCATGAAACAACGTCTACCTTTACCACAACAACAGATAGTGAAAATGATTCTTTAGAATCTCTTGATTTGAAAACCGTCATCAAAGCAGCCCAGGTGATATCTGGAGAAATTTTGCTGGAAAAATTACTGGCATCTTTAATGAAAATTTTGATTGAGAATGCCGGGGCACAAAAGGGATTTTTGATTTTAGAAACCAAGGGACAATTATTAATTGAAGCCAAAGGATCTGTTGATACTGTTGGTGAAAGAGGTTGTGAATGCCATCAAGTTATGGTTTTACAATCCATACCCATTGAGAACTCTCAGTTCTTAGCTGTTGCTATTATTAATTATGTTTGGCGTACTAAAGAAATTGTAGTTTTGAATGATGCAATTCGGGAAGGACAATTTACTACCGATCCTTATATTCAAGAGAATCAACCTAAATCCATTCTTTGTGCCCCTCTAATCAATCAAGGCAAACTAAGCGGCATTGTTTATTTAGAAAATAATTTGATTACAGGAGCGTTTACACCGGATAGGCTGGAACTGTTAAATTTACTATCAGTACAAGCAGCAATTTCTATTGAAAATGCCCGTTTTTATAGAAATTTAGAAGCACTCAATAAAGCTTATGAACGCTTTATCCCTCGGCAATTTCTCCAGGTTTTGAATAAAGAAAGTATTGTTGAGGTTCAATTAGGCGACCAAGTTCAACAGGAAATGTCAGTTTTATTTTCCGACATTCGTGACTTCACCACCCTATCAGAACGAATGACTCCAGAAGATAATTTTAAATTCATAAATTCCTATCTGTCTCGGATGGAACCCGCTATTGCTGAACATAATGGCTTTATTGATAAATATATTGGTGATGCTATTATGGCTCTATTTAGTGGTGATGCTGATGATGCCGTAAAAGCTGGAATTGCCATGTTACATCGTCTGACTGAATATAATCAACATCGCCAAAACCAAGGTTATATGCCAATAAAGATTGGCATTGGAATTAATACAGGTTTGCTAATGTTAGGAACTGTTGGCGGACAAAATCGGATGGATGGTACGGTGATTAGTGATGCCGTTAATTTAGCATCACGTATGGAAAATTTGACTAAATACTATGGAGTTTCCTTATTAATTTCTCATCACACCTTTGCCCATTTGCAAAATCCTATGAAGTACAAGTTGCGCTTAATTGAACAAGTAAAAGTCAAAGGGAAATCAAAGGCAATAGCCGTATTTGAAGTCTTTGATGGCGAACCCCCAGAAATCCAAGATGTGAAATTAGCGACAAAAACAGGATTTGAGCAAGGTGTACTATTGTATTATCGTAATCGCCTCCCCCAAGCAGCACAATGCTTTAAGGATTGTTTGCGGGTTAACCCAGGTGATACAGTAGCTCAAATCTATCTAGAACGCTGTCAGCAGCGCATGTAGCAGTTCTCAATTCGATGAGGTACAAATTGTTAGGTTTTAGGGAGTGGAGAAGAAAATTAAATGAACCTCACCCATGGAAGAAACGCTATAGTATAAACTTAACTATCTAAACAAGTGAGATGTGGGAAGTAGACGACATATTTTTAGGTGTGCTGGTATAGGCCATCCCTGATGACTTCTGATTATAATTTCTGTTAATATCCGGTTCTTAATTGCCATGATTGATACCGATACTATTCTCGACGTTCGCCACCTGCAAGTAGAATTCAAAACCGATGAAAAGCAGGTGATCGCTGTTAATGATATTAGGTTCCAGGTCAAACGCGGTCAAACATTAGGCATTGTAGGTGAGTCGGGATCGGGCAAATCAATCACCTCATTGGCAATTATGGGCTTAGTCCCTCATCCCGGTAAGATTACCAAGGGAGAAATTTACTTTCATTCCTCAAAAGAGAGGGAAGAACCTGTCGATCTGCTAAACCTAAGTGACGAACAAAAGCGGTTCTATCGGGGTAATAAAATTGCCATGATTTTCCAAGAACCCATGAGTTCCCTTAACCCCGTTTATAATATTGGATTTCAGCTAATCGAAGCCATTCAGCAACATGAAAACGTTTCCTCAATCGAAGCAAAAGGTCTAGCGATCGCCCGCCTCCAAGAAGTCAAATTGCTTCCCAGTGATGCAGAATTGATGCAGGAGTATCTCAAAGAATTACAAGGGAATAACGTTGATAAATCTCAACCCAGACAAACAGCCATTCAAGACCAAGACTTTGACATACCTCACCCCCTGCAAAAGGAAATTGACCACTATATTAATCAACAAAAACGGGCACTATTAAAGCGCTACCCTCACGAACTTTCCGGTGGTCAATTGCAACGAGTTATGATTGCGATGGCAATTGCTTGTAACCCGGATATCTTAATTGCAGACGAACCCAGTACCGCCCTAGATGTTACGGTACAAGCTAAAATTCTAGACTTACTCCGAGAGTTGCGAGATAACCGTGGGATGTCGATCATTTTTATCACCCACGACTTAGGTGTCATTGCCGAAATAGCCGATACCGTAGCGGTAATGTATCAGGGAAAAATTGTAGAAAATAATGATGTTTTACAAATTTTTTCTAACCCCCAACATCCCTACACTAAAGCCTTATTAGCCTGTCGTCCTCGCCTCGATCAATCTCAGCAAATTCTACCCACCGTTTCTGACTTTATGGAAGTCGTAACGGATGAAAATGGTAATGTAATAAAGATTAGGGAAAAATTAGGACAACCTCCAGCGATTACTCCTGCGGAAGTAATCAATAGCGAGGAGTCTTCTGCACCATCAATCTTAAATTTAAAACCCCCTCTCCTGAGTGCTGAAAACCTGCAAGTTGGCTTTCCTGTACAGGGAATGTTTGGCGGAACGAAACGCTACATTATGGCAGTTAATAAGGTTTCATTTGAGGTTTATCCCAGGGAAACGTTGGGATTAGTTGGGGAATCAGGATGTGGAAAATCTACCCTTGCGCGAACCTTACTTCGCTTAATTGAACCGATGAAGGGGAAGGTAAAATTTGAAGGAGAAGATATTACAAATTTGGCGGGAAAAGATTTACGACGCTTACGGCGACAAATACAAATTATTTTCCAGAATCCCTTTAGTTCCCTTGATCCTCGAATGAAGATTGGGGAAGCTATTATGGAACCACTCGTTATTCATAAAACAGGTGGAAATACAAAAAAGCGCCGCGATCGCGTAGCCTATTTATTAGAACGAGTTGGCTTAGATCCGAACTCCATGAACCGCTATCCTCATGAATTTTCAGGGGGGCAACGTCAGCGGGTTTGTATTGCTAGGTCACTAGCACTTGAAGATACCAAACTGATTATTTGTGATGAATCCGTTTCAGCATTAGATGTTTCCGTCCAAGCCCAAGTTCTAAATCTTCTCAAAGAATTACAGAAGGAATTTGATCTCACCTATATCTTTATTTCTCATGATTTAAGCGTAGTCAAATTCATGAGCGATCGCATTATGGTCATGAACCAAGGTAAAATCGAAGAAATTAACACGGCGGAAAGAATTTACAAACAACCCATTAAGGACTATACGAAGAAGCTGATTAACTCAATTCCCACTGGAAGTTTAGACCGAATTCAAAGACAGCAAACAGGGCGGCGATCTACTCAATGGTTGCGTCATATAGAAACTTATTCAAGCAGACCATCAGAAAAATTACAACACCAACTTTTTGTTCTCCTTCAAGGTGATTGGAAACGCGCTAAACGCCTCCTCGATTCGGCAAAACAAAACCATCCCGGTTTCTCCGAAGACTGGTATTGGGAAAAAGTAATCTACGATTTGGAACGCGATCGCCAATAGTTTATCTTGATGGGGAGTGGGGAGTGAGGGAGAGAAGAGGACGCGGAGAAAATGAATGTCCTACCTATGAATGCAATTTGGTATGAAACTTCAACAGAATCCCTCTTCCCCAATCCAAAATCCAAAATCTAAAATCTAAAATCCAAAGCGGGCATTTAACTTTGATAAAACCACGCCGTCAAAGCCACCGCCAACGCATCAGCCGCGTCATCCGGTTTAGGAATACTTTCTAAATTCAATTCCCGCGCTACAGCATCCTGCACCTCAGACTTATCCGCATTTCCATAACCCGTTAACGCTTGTTTAATTTGAGCAGGTGTAAACTCCACCATTGGCAGCTTATGCTGTGCTAAAACTAACATCACAACCCCCCGTGCTTGAGCAACTGTAATCGTGCTACTCATGCGATAAAAAAATAATTTCTCTACCGCTACAAGATCAGGTTGAAACTGATCCACCAGTGTATGTAAATCCTCATAAATTGTACAAAGTCGTGACCCCATTTCCGTCCCCGCAGGTGTTTTAATCACCCCAAAATCGAGTAACTGCACTGATTCAGGGATCGATTCCTTAGATTTAGCCAAACTAACAGCTACCCCAGCTATCGGATCGGCTGGATGACAGATAATTGCCCCAAAACCTAAGATAGCTAGCCCAGGATCAAGTCCTAAAATTCGCTTTTCCATCTAGCTAAAAGTATTGGTAATTGCTAATTGCTAATTGCTCATTGCTCATTGTTCAAAAGCCTATCTTTGATTAACAATTAACCCTTAACGATTAGCTATTAGCTATTAGCCTCCCCACTCCCCACTCCCCGCCTCCCAGTATAATTTGCTGAATGTATCCTGATGAACACACCCTGACGATTGATAAGGAATATGCAACGCTAGCAACGAGTCACTCCTGAAATTCAGCCCAGGACTTGAGAGATTCCACTACTCTTAGTTAAAGTCTATCCAGTCCTTATCGTCCCCTGCCCTGGTATTAACAATGTCCTCAATGAGTCTCTTTAAACGCGCCCTACGCACCCTGCAACATGAGTCAAAAGGTAGGACACCCCGCCAAGTCAACCGCTGGTTCAAGTGGTTAGCCCCTGGCTTATTGGTCAAACGCTGGTTACTCATCAGCGCCGGAGGTGTGCTTCTCACTAGTTTAGGGGTGGCAATTTGGGTCAAGCTGACTCCAATTTTTTACATTATTCAATTTATCTCGCAAATCCTGGAAGCGATCGCTAACTTTGTTCCCAATTACGTATCCGGTCCCATTGCCATTATTGTTGGTCTAATTTTGGTTTTCTGGGGGCAAACCCGGACGCTAGGATCAATTACAGAGGTATTAAAACCAGAGGGAGACGAAGAACTCGTCGATGTACTTTTAGCCCATCGCCGCCTTTACCGAGGACCAAAAATTGTGGTAGTGGGTGGCGGTACAGGACTTTCGACGTTACTGCGGGGACTTAAGGTTTACAGCGCTAATATTACCGCTATTGTTACTGTAGCGGATGATGGCGGTTCTTCTGGACGACTGCGACAAGAATTTGGGGTACTCCCACCAGGAGATATTCGCAATTGTTTAGCCGCATTAGCAGACCAAGAAAAATTATTAACTGAACTATTTCAATATCGCTTTTCTGCCGGAAATGGTTTAGTGGGTCACAGTTTTGGGAATCTATTTCTAACAGCAATGAGCGAAATTACGGGAGATTTAGAACGGGCTATTGCTGCTAGTTCTCAAGTTTTAGCCGTGCGCGGACGAGTATTACCCGCTACATTAAGTGATGTTTGTTTGTGGGCAGAATTAGCCGATGGACGCAGGATTGAAGGAGAATCTCATATTACTGAAGCGAACGGGAAAATTATCAAGATTGGTTGTACTCCCGAAAATCCCCCCGCCCTACCCGCCGTCATCAAGGCCATTCAAGAAGCTGACTATATTATTATTGGGCCAGGGAGCCTTTATACCAGTATTATTCCCAATCTTTTAGTCCCAGAAATTACCGAAGCGATCGCCGCCAGCACAGTTCCCCGTATCTACGTTTGTAATATCATGACTCAGCCGGGTGAAACGGAAGGATATACGGTTTCCGATCATATTCAAGCCATTGATAATGCTTGCGGTAAAACGTTATTTGATGCGGTATTAGTTCATCGGAAAGTGCCCTCAGCCCAAGCTTTAATTAAGTATGCCCAGGTTAATTCTCATCCCGTATTTCTAGATCGAGAAGCAACCCACCAGTTGGGTCGTCGTATTGTCTCAGTTAATGTAATGGATGAAGATGAAACGACAAATCTAGTCCGACACAATCCGGAACGATTAGCACGGGTATTATTACGCTGGTATAGTCGTTGTTAGTTGTTGGTTGTTGGTTGTTGGTTGTTTGTTGTTAGTTGTTAGTTGTTAGTTGTTGGTTGTTTGTTGTTTGTTGTTTGTCCCCGCGTCCCCGCATCTTCTTCCCCCCATCTCCCTATCTCCCCATCTCCCCCTCCCCCACTCTCCACTCCCCAAAACCTAGCAATTTGTACCTCATAACCATGAGAACCGCTATAACTAATGACTAATAACCAATGACCAAATTATTTTTAGCAGATGCAGAAGCAACGCGATCGCTTGGCATTCGTTTGGGACAATCTCTTCCTGCGGGTAGCGTAATTTTACTTTCAGGTGAGTTAGGTGCTGGCAAAACAACGCTGGTACAAGGAATCGGTGAAGGACTCGGAATTAGTGATGTAATTGTTAGTCCTACGTTTACCTTAATTAATGAATATCCAGAGGGACGTATTCCCCTTTATCATCTCGATTTATATCGCTTGGAACCCACAGAAGTAGAAGGATTAAATTTAGAAAGTTATTGGGAAGGGATAGAAATTCCACCAGGAATTGTAGCGATTGAATGGGCGGAACGGTTGCCCTATTTACCACCCAGTTATTTAACTATTGATTTAATTTACTCAAGTAATGATGGACGTTATGTTGAGTTACTGCCAGTTGGTGAATTTAATTTAGAGATAATTGGCTTGTTTTAGAAAGAGTAGGAGTTATATCTAACAATTCTCATTCTGGTGAGGTAGTTGACTAGTTGCTAAAACTCTCACAGAGTAAGTCTTCCACAATCCAAAATTCAAAATAAGCTGTTCGTCATTTAAACCTGATTGTCAATAATTACAGAATCCTTGTAGTGCGACCATCTTGGTCGCTACCGATACACAATTTAAAGGCGTGACAGCTTACTATGATTAAAACCCCTAAATAAACAAACTTAGGGGTTCTCTAACTCAAAACTCAAAAGTCAAACCTCAAAACGTTCACAAAGAAAGCATCATTTGTTCTGACTCTTTTTCCAGAACACGCACTAAGTTTTCATCCCCATTCGCTTTCGCTACTTCCAGGCGATGTTCAAGACTCCGCTGGATATTTTTCAAGTGCATTGTTGCAATTTCATCAAGCACTTTTTTACGCTGCTGACGAGTTAGCGATCGCTTCACTGCTACAGTAGCAACCGACGATACCACAGGAATAGACTCTATAACTTTAGGTTGACCTGTGCGGTAAGCAACACCTCGCCATTTCAAATCGTGTACAGGTGCAGGTTCCGGAATGTGTCTAAGGTAATGAACTCGCCAATTATGACCTCTATAGGTACCGCCGATTTCCCCTTCCGTTACTTCTAAGGTGGATGCGGCATTTTCCTCGTAGCTAACACCTCGGTAAGAACATTTCATATACTTTGCCTCCCATTAGAATTTTTGAAATTGTTTTTAATCCAGTAATGCCTAAACGTTGAGAAGTTACTCTCTACCTAGGTTTGTAGGGAATACCACGATAGCTTAGTTGCAGGGGGACTTGACCTCTATTTAGGGACTGATGTTTGTGGACTTTCCAGGTTTGACCTCGGTACATCCCGCCAATCTCGCCTTCAGTCACCTCTAGGGTTAAGGGTTGAGTTTCGTAGCTTACACCTCGGTAAGCAAGTTTCATGATGTTGTACCTCCGATTTAATTTCTAGTTAGGGTTGATGTGCCACCAGAGGTGGGTATTCCTGAGTGCTGGATTAGTCTGAGAACATCTGCCTATGGACAGAATTTGATTTTTTTCAGAATTTACAAAATTATTTCTGTATCTATTTTTACAGTTTTGCCTTCAAAGTGTCAATTGTCAACAAAATACTACAAAAACATCTGCCCTCTGCCTTCTGCCTTGACAACGGGGACAAATATTAGACCTGTCTTCAAAATGGGGAGAGAGGGGGAGAGGGAGAGAGGGAGAGAGGGAGAGAGGCGGATGGGTGAAAAGAACAAACAACTAACAACTAACAACCAACAACCAACAA
>DNGI01000048.1:29430-30459 GCA_003486645.1 Cyanobacteria bacterium UBA11370
ACAAACAAACAAACAACCAACAACCAACAACCAACAACCAACAAACAAACAAACAAACAAACAAACAAACAAACAAACAAACTGGCGGTACAAGCTTTTCAAATAAGCTTCAGATTAATTATCTTTTCAGATCGGAATCGTGCCCTATTCTACAGAGAAGAACCGAGTCCAGCATAGGCTCCGTAGAAGAAAAGACCGACAACTACGAGTACACCAGTACCAGCAATGGTAGCAACAATCCATAAAGGAATTCTTCCACTTCCAGACACAGCTTACACCTCCTATTTGAACCTAAGAACAATCAAAGCAAGCTTACCAGTTAATTAAAGAAATAACTGGAAAACAAAATACCAAGCACAAAAACCAGTAGTAGACCTAAGAACAGAGAAGTCCGATTTAATTCAACAGGTTGATTATTCGGATTGGGCGCTCTTTCTGGCATAATCGTTTCTCCTATCGTTGAATAAATTGCATTGCTGCGATCGCGCCTAAAAAGAACACGGTCGGTACACCTAGGGTATGAACGGCTAGCCATCTAACCGTAAAGATGGGATAGGAAACAGGCTGATTGGGAGTATTAACCATCGTTTTTAACCTCTTTTACAAACACTTACTTGATAAAATCTTCGATCTGCTGTTTCGCACTGTAGCGATCGCTGATAATGGGTAATTCCTGCCGTTCTTGAGTGAAATACTCATTAGGGCGAGGTGTGCCAAACACGTCGTAAGCTAGACCTGTACTGACAAACAACCACCCAGCAATAAATAGAGCGGGAATCGTGATGCTGTGAATTACCCAGTAACGAATGCTGGTAATAATATCACCAAAAGGACGTTCTCCAGTACTACCCGACATTGCTGATTTCTCCTTCCGACAAACGTTTAAAATTCACTTAACTATGATACGAAAATTGATTGCATTGATACAAGTGATTTTCTCAGAATTCAGGAGTTTAGGAGTGATATAGCCAGTCTAAATGATTTGTAAAACACCTCCCCCAAGTCTCCCTTGTCTCCCAAGTCTTTCCT
>DNGI01000048.1:30771-36097 GCA_003486645.1 Cyanobacteria bacterium UBA11370
CCTCCAATAAAATTTCTCCCCCTCTCCCTCTCTCCCCTTCTCCCCCTCAATCTTGTTTAGGGTTATTTCACCGGACAGGATATAACAGGAGTCGAGAATGAGTTTTGGCAAATTCTTGTTTGCTCCTGATAGACTTTCTTTCATCCACTCACTCGATCACATCCTAAATTCTTCGTAATTTCACCCGTTTCAACCTGCTGCTGAGGGCTGTTCATATTTAAGCAAGATCCCCTCTTGACCCAGGATAAATCCCTGTTCTGGAGTTACAAAGACGATTTTGTAAAAGTTGGCTGGCACATTTTCAATCTCACGGTCTTTTTGCCAAGTCTTCCCTCCATCGAAACTACACAGTAAATTTGCACTACCTCCTGCCACCCAAATTTCATCCGGTGTGCGGTAGGCTAAGTCGAGTAATCCCCAACTGGTCGAAAACTCTGGATATTGGGACTCTTCCCATGAGTCTGGGTCATCTGCGCTGCTAAACTGAAGCTGACCCCCTCGCGCTAGTATCCACAAACGCCCATCATCCGTAAATCCCATATTCTGAAGCCGCTTAGAACTATTGCGGTTATGCTGTGTCCAAGCATTTTGCCCCGGTTCCCAAGTCGAGTAGAAGTTACCTCTAGCAGAAACGGCGACGTATTTACCATCTTGAGAACGGGAAATATTGCGAACCACACCCACTGCTTCTTGCACCATGGCTTTCCAGGTTTTACCCGCATCTTGAGTCTGGTAAATTGCCCCAACCGTAGTCGTCATCTCTGCTGAGTTTGGACTTAGTGCCAGAATAGTGTTCGGAGAACCGGGTAATTTCTCACTTAAGGGGATACGCGACCAAGATGCACCCCCATCATTCGTATGCAGCAGAATCGCAGGTTCCCCAACTAACCACCCTTCATCCCCTGTAAAGCTGATCGAGGTGAAGCGGTAGTTCTGTTCCCCTAAGTCCAGAACTTTTTGTTGCCATGTGTTCCCGCGATCAGTTGTTTCTAAGATGGTGGAATTACTCCCTACCAACCATCCATGATTGCGATCGCCTGTAAACGCTACATCCCGGAGAGTTGCATCAGTAGGCAAAGAAATCTGATGCCAAGGGTTATAGCTCACCGACGGCGCATAACTACAGGCTGCACAAAAGCCGACGATTACCAACAATATTACAATTTGTTTCAGTATTTTCATCAAATCACTCATACCCAATTTCCTGTGCTTCGGCGTAGCAGCGTTTTCCCCCTGTGAATTAGTACACTTGCTCTTACCTCAAACCGTAGAGACTCAGAAAGAATAGAAAGATCAAGGCTAGAAAGCCAAAAATCAGGATATTCTTCTGCCCTGGTGTCAAACGGTTAACCCCGAAGCCGTAGTTCAAGTTCTCCTGAAATCCAGACGGGGCACTACTGGCACCAATGCCCTCAAACTGAGGCTTCTTTGCACCGCAAACTGGACAACGCCAGTCACTGGGCAACTCTTCAAACAGCGTCCCAGGCGGAACATTCGTTTTACTATCTCCCTTGTTTGGCTCATAAACATAGCCACAAGCCCGACATTCATAACGACTCGGTGCTTGTTCTGCCAGGGTTTGCTCTTTGGCTCGATCGCTCATTGCTCGCTTCAGTAGAGGTTAGGCAGCAAATCTTAAAATGTATGTTAAAAAATTTATCACATAACGGGACGGATGGGGGGAATGGGGAGAGGGGGAGATAGGGAGACTATTTGTAGCCGCGCAGTCGGGAAGTGGTATAGTGTTTAAACTCAAATGAGCTGAAATGGTAGGTAACGATTGCTGCGGGAATTCACTTTTCCCACAAAAAATTTTGCCCCAAGGGAAAAGTACCATGGGGAGTATAGGAATCAAGGCTTAAAACAGTTCTACGTTTGACTCTTTCAGGAAATCCTGCGCTTGGTCAATTCATCGCCGCCATACAAGCATCCCGGTTCTCAAAAATCTCAAACGCCCGATCTAGCTGAGTTAACTCGAAAATCATCCGAATGGCTGGAGTCACTGAGCAAAGGCTAAAGCGTCGCTGTTGGAGTTGAGCCAGACGAAAGGCAGAAACTAATGCGAGTAAACCAGCGCTATCGAGAAACTCTACTCGGTACAAATCCACTAACAATCCAGAATGCTTGTCAGATAAGATTGCTGTTGTTAGCTGATGTTCAAATTCAAGGACGTTCGATGCGTTAACCGAACCAGAAGGCTGAATAATTGCTAATTCTGAACCCATAACAGCAACTGCCATAGTTCACTCCTCAAGTTGGTTAATTAAAAAGTACAAAGAGAATATTCCTTAAGATAGCTTTTCAATTCTACGATCAGGATAGTCTCTAGAGTGGAATTTAGGGATCTTTGTCAAAAAGTGCTGCTGCTCTTAAGTGTTGAGTAAAAATTTATAAAAAAATGTGTAAATATATACTGAATTCGTAATTTATTTATAATTTCCTCTCTCTACAACTTTTATCATACCCAGCCCAGAGCGAAAATGACAACGGTTCAACTTCAACTTGAGAATAACTCTCCGAAATCCAGGCTCTAGGCATTAGCATGAATGGATTAGATTGAGCTGAATATAGGATATATCTTCAGACAGATTGACGAGAATTCCATGCTTTGAAACCAATAGTGTAAGCTGGAAATAGCCTAAGACCCCGAGAGAAACTATGCACTAGTCAGAAACAGTGATTTAGATCACTTAATAATTAGATTAGGATCACTCTAGCAATCAGAAATTCCGCCGAAAATTACTTAGTATGGAGTTCTACACGAATTAAGAGTGAAAACGACATACGCTATTCGTCAACTGGTAGAAAAAGCGCTTTATATTAGGCAACTAACTCCTGAGATAGAGAACGAAATCAACTATGAATTGACCCGGATGGGTTATATCTCTGATGTTGATTACGAGGCTCTGGAATTGTTAATGTCTGAAATGGATGCAGGACGAATTCAGCTAGTTCCTAATACCTAAATCAAGGCTGATCCAGAAATGACGGAGGAAGTTGAGGAACTTTAAGAAAGTTTGGCATCCTAATTTAACCAAGGAATTGACTACAGGAGTAGCGAATTTTTATGGATGAGTAGAACACAGATGTTTACAACTCATTTGAAAACGCTATATATTATTCAGGAGTTTAACTCCCGCTGAGACTCGAATTCTTTTGGGTAAGTTCGCCAAACTTTAGAAATAAAATAGCTGAGTTGGTGGTGAGACTCTACATTGTTTACCGACTCGTATAGTGGATCTTCTAACCCAACCAAAAGGGGTATGACTTCGGTATCTAAAGCAAGCCGCAACAACCTTACTGGTAAAAGTAAATCGGGTCCTTGGCGCAGATTGTATAACAGGACTGATTCCGGTGAAGCGGTCAGTACCAGCTCGTTATTCACGGGTGTTACTGTTAGCATCAAAGGACGCAACCAACACACTTGGCGCAACTCCACGAATTCAATCACTTCAGCATATAAACAAGTCGTTTCATGCTCTAGACAAACAATCTGGCGGGGTTGAAACTTATAGGTTGAATCGATTAATCCTTGCTTCACCACGAATAAGTAGTCGGACAGAATGAATTACGCAAAATATAGCGCGTCTAAATCATTCGTGCAACTCAAATGAAACTTCTCCAAGACGTGTAATTTTCATAAGTCATACCATTTGGGATTGGGGATTTTTGATTGGGGAAGAGGCACTCGGTAAGAGTTTGGGTCACTCATGTGCCGCATTTCTTTTTTAAATTGGTATCATCACTAATTTACGCCAAATCCGGTTTAATAATCCATTTTTACGACCAATGGTAGAGACTAGCACATGCAACGTCTCTACAGCGTTTTAGCAATTCTGCTTAAAGGGGGTATATTAACCGGATTTGGTATTACACCAAGTTGCATTCAAAAAGGCAGTATTGTCTCCCCCTCTCCCCCTCTAGCAAGTTCAAGTTATGCCTTTAAACGCAACTCGGTATTACACCAATCTACACCAACCTGCACTAACTACCCTGTTGCAATTCGCCAGTACGTACAGGTAGAGTTTTGGTTTGGTTTCCGCGCTGTACCTTAAGTTGTAGCACTCGATCTACACCACTATTCTCAACAATCCGTTGTAACTGTTCAGCCGTCCTAACCGATTGTCCATCAATCTCAATCACAACATCTCCACGTCGTACCCCCGCTGCTTCTGCGGGTGAGTTGGGTAAAACTTTCATCACTAAAACACCATTTACTTCTGGCACCATAAAGGGTGAATTCGGATCACGATTATTTTGTTGCGCCAAATCGGGTGTAAGGCTGGTCATCTGAATACCAATAAACGGATGGGGGACTTTTTCTCCCCGCACTAATTTAGCTGAAATTGTTTTAGCTTGGTTAATCGGAATCGCAAAACCAATCCCCATCGCATCCGCACGAATCGCCGTGTTAATGCCAATTACATCTCCCCGTTCATTTAACAATGGACCACCAGAGTTACCGGGATTAATAGCAGCATCCGTTTGAATAAAGTCCAGTCGCTTATCAGGAATACCTACTTCACTACTAGAACGTTGCAAGGTACTGATAATTCCTAGCGTAACCGTATTATCCAGCCCCAAGGGATTACCGACAGCGATCGCCCAATCCCCCACTTGAACTTGGTTAGAATCTCCCAGAGAGGCAACAGGTAAATCCTTGCCATCAATTTTAACCACGGCTAAATCAGTGACTTCATCTGCACCCTGAACTTTCCCTTCAACGCTGCGTCCATCTTTCAGAATCACCGTCACCTTATCCGCTTGATCGACAACATGGGCATTGGTCAGAATAATCCCACTCTTGTCTATAATGAAGCCCGATCCTTGACCCCGTAAGCGCCTTTCTAGAGGCATTTGAGAGAAACTCTCTTCACCGAAAAACCGCCGGAAAAAGGGATCATCAAAAAACGGATCGATGCGGCGCGTAATGGTACGTTCAGTATCAATTCGTACTACTGCTGACCCCACCCGATTAACCGCCGCTGTAACAAAACTCGTGTGAGTCGCTGGATTAGGAATCGGTTGTCGTTGTGCCAGTAGGGTTGATGTTCCTGACTCTGGGAGAGGTACAGGTTCAGCTTGAGACGGCAATACACGATAGCAACCAAATGTCAATAGCGATCCCAGAGCGATCGCCAGGAAATAAGTACTAATTTGGCGTAGAAAAAGGAATAACTGTGTCAATCGCATAGCATCAACCTTGAGTTCGACTTGCTCGTTGCTACGAGCATCTATATAAAAATTATGGTGACAGTTGCCAGACCTTGACTGCCATTAAGGATCACACATGAGGGATAAAAGTTTCCCCCCCTCTCCCCATCTC
>DNGI01000485.1:0-2806 GCA_003486645.1 Cyanobacteria bacterium UBA11370
TGCAACGTCTCTACCGTTTGTTGTAAAAAGGGATTTTAAAACCGGATTTGGTATCAGCTAAAAGGCAACCTCTAGTAGGAGTTCCTGAGTAAATATCCGATTTTGGGATATCCCATATTAGGATATTAAACTTCCTCTTAATTAGGAGGAAAGCATGACTTCATCCATTTTTACAGAGCAATATGGAAGGTTCCGAGAACTACTTGTGCAATATCGCCAAGCTAGATCAATAACTCAGGCACAACTTGCAGAAGCTCTAAACCGTCCACAATCCTTTGTCTCTAAGTATGAAAATGGTGAGCGCAGGCTTGATCTTGTTGAATTTCTGGAAATTTCAGCGGCTCTTCAGTTTGACCCTTGTGAACTTATCAGAAGCATACGCAGTGAGACATTAGCTGAGCCAACTATCATGGACGAATGGAAAGTTACAGCCGATGAATGGACCATTCTTGTGCAAGAGAACCCTAGCCTTCGAGGAATGCTCTTTGGTTACGTAGCAGAACTTAAGCTTAGGGAAATAATATCTGCTTTCCCTGGGGTAAGATCGCTGAAAAAGTTTGATGACCACGACAGAAAGAAAAAGGGTGATTTGCATATTATCTATCATCAGCGAGTTTTTAGTGTGGAGTCCAAGTCCTTGCAAACGAGGCAAATTAAGTTTGATGTAGAAAACCAAGTTTGGTTTGGTAAAGCTCAAGTAGATGCAAGCGACAGCCGTATAGTTATTCTTCCGAGTGGTAAAACTTTGAGAACTACCCTTTTGTTAAGGGGAGAATTTGATATTCTTGCTGTTAACTGTTATGAATTTAGTAAACAGTGGCAATTTCAATTTGCGAGAAATAGGGATTTGCCTTGCTCATCGTACAAAAAATATACGCCCGAAGAGCAATGTGCTTTAATCTCAAGTCTCATATCAGTAACATGGCCACCACAACCACCCTTCCACAGTGATTTGAAGTCGTTATTGGATGAAATGTTAGATGCTGGGGAAGGGTCTGATCCCTCAGAAATTGGATTGGAATAAAAAGTTAAAGCTAACCCTTTTTAATAAAAACTATAAAGTATGAATGATTTTTTCTAGCATGGACTTGTTTTTTTAGCCTGCTAATCGAGGGTTTGTTGGTTCGCATGACTATGAATAAATCTTTGGTATAGTAACCGTTATTTTCATACTCATTAATAATTTCAACGTGAGTTAACCATTGTTTTCCCGCACTCACTTCATCCTGGCATTTAACTATTAATATCCCATCTTTTCTTAAAACTCTATAGGCTTCACTACCAGCCTTAAAATACATATCTGTAACTGCGGCGTGCCACTTTTTAGTACCAACATTTTCGGTGTCACCATTAACCTCATCACCATTTGAATAAGCATTTGAGAATGCTGAATGTGTACCAGAACCAGCTTTCAGTGAGCCTTCTTTTCTATAAAATCCTTCCATATAGGGAGGATCTAAAACAACACAATCAATTGACCCATCTTCATAAGGTAATTTACGGCAATCTATCCCGGTGGATATGTCAGTAGCCAACAGCTTATATTTACCATCTGGCACATTCCGCCAAAAAACTCCTTTTCCCCAAGTCACATCTGCGATGATTGACCCTTCGGGAACGTGTAACTTGAGAATTTCCGGAAAAACGTCAGCATTACCTGCTAAATAGGCAGACATTACAAGATCTGAAGTGGGTTCGCCTCCTTGCTTTCGCTTCTTACAGGATTGCTCTTCATTTTCATTGTTAAATTTCAAGATTGACGGCTGTATGTACTTCATAGCTATCAATAATATCCTATTTTGGGATATTTTTTAAGCAGAAGGAAAGAGCGATCCTACCCTATCCCAGAACACATTAGTATGGTGCGGTTCAATCAGATGCACCAACGGGTGAACTACCCCATAGTCAATAATTTGTTACTGATGACAAATAATGAGTTACTGTGCATTTAAAATAGAGCCAAGCCCGCTACTAGAACAGGATTGAGAGAATGGACACAACTGGACTCGAACCAGTGACCCCTACGATGTCAACGTAGTGCTCTAACCAACTGAGCTATGCGTCCGAAGCAACCAGTATATAAATATAACACAGAGTTTAGAGCTGCTGCAATTGGGTAAAGATAAAATACTGTTCAGAGTGTATGAACGTTAGATACTTCTGCTAAATTTGCTAAAATACCTAGGTCGTTCAGCCTAAACCAGGATCTTTGAGTCAATCAGTAGACATCTCCGGTATAGACACATTAGCGCAAGAACTCGCAACAATCCAGCAGACCGGTGCTAAACGGATTGCCCTTTTGGGATCGCGTCATGTTCCCATTACCCATCAACACCTGATCGAGATGATGAGCTACGCCCTGGTTCTAGGCGGCAATCGTCTCATGACTTCTGGGGCGGCGGGTACTAACTCAGCAGCGATTCGCGGCGCTATGCGTGCCGATGCAAGCTTGCTGACGGTGATTTTACCCCAAAGCCTAGAGCGCCAACCCAGAGAGTCACAGGAGCAGTTGAAACAAGTGATGCACTTGGTGGAAAATCCGGAAAACGATCATCTGTCTCTCAGTGAAGCGAGTGCCTTGTGTAACGCCGAGATTGTTTCCCGGTGTCAGCAGCTTATTTGCTTTGCCTTTCATGACAGCAAAACCCTATTAAAAACCTGTGAGGAGGCAGAAGCTCAACGCAAAGTGGTAACACTTTTCTACTTTGATTAAACAACGCTAGGGATCAGAAAAATACTGTTGCAAGAGGTCTAATGATTTGAGCGAATATAGCGGTTTTCAGGCTCATGAGGTACAAATTCCTAG
>DNGI01000485.1:2966-13973 GCA_003486645.1 Cyanobacteria bacterium UBA11370
ATGAGGTACAAATTCCTAGGTTTTGGGGAGTGGGGAGTGGGGAGTGGGGAAGAAAATGCAACTGTACCTCACCTATTTGAGAAATGCTATAAATCAGTATCAATTATGATCCCAAAGGAAGGGACAGTTGAGGGATTAACTTCTTACGCAGTTATCACAGTGTCCGCATTTAAACCCCGATGCCTCCTTGGTGAACCCAAATGCCTTTAATAAAAATTGCCAACGGCATTCACGGGTAGTGAGATAATCAGTCATCTGGGAGTGCGTCTGTACTTGAGTCTCGCTTAACTTGGTGAGGGCGCGAGAATCTTGGGCTATATGTCTGCGGTAACGAAACGGATCAAGCCATTGCAATTGTCCCGCACTGTGAAGGATAGCGAGAGCGATCTCAGCGTCCTGAAATTGCTTAACTACCGTTTCTATATCCCCTTCCATTGGTAATTTCTTCACCAATCGTTGGGTTTTTTGGTATTGCGATCGCAACTGCTCAATAAAAAATTTACGTTTCTGCTGATCCTCTGGATTTAACCATCCTGTTGGTTCACTCGTCAACATCAGCGCTTCACACGGTTTGCCATCCCGTCCCCCACGCCCCACTTCCTGGATATATTCAGATAAGAGTTGAGGGGGTTGAAAATGGACAACCCATCTGACATCTGGCTTATTGATCCCCATGCCAAAGGCGCAAGTACAGACTACAAATTGAGTCGTTCCACTCAGCCAATTGGCTTCAATTTTACGGCGTTCTTCGGCACTTAAACCAGCATGATAAGCGGCGGTTGCATAACCCCGTCGTCCGAACGCCTTCGCTAATTCTTCACTGTCTCGCCGTGAACGGACGTACACTAATCCGCTTTGCCCTGGTCGTGCTTTGATAAACTTTAACATCTGATGGCGGCGACCTCTAGGAGTCCAAGCCGTTTGCACCTTGAGGTTGAGATTTTCCCGATAGGGACTGATTAAAAAGACCTGGGGTTGTTGTAATTGTAAGACATTGCGGAGTGTTCGCTGGGCGCTGGGGTCAGCCGTTGCGGTGAAAGCGGCGATCGCAATTTCTGTCCCTTCTGGTTTATGCTTGAGTAGGCTGGGTCGTACTGCACCCAAACGCCGATAAGCGGGTCGAAAGCTATCTCCCCACTGCACTAAACAATGGGCTTCATCTAGAATTAATCCATTAATCTTCAGATCCGGCTGACACAAGGGTTCCCACACGGGCGGACTTAGTAAAGTTTCTGGAGAGAGATAAAGTAATCGTAACTGCTGTTGTTCTAAAGCTTGGAGAGTTTGTCGTCGCTGTTGGGCGGGTATTTCACTATGTAATAAGGCAGCGGGTAAGTTGCGATCGCGTAATTCTTGCACCTGATTTTCCATCAGTGCAACTAGAGGTGAAACAACGAGAGTTAATCCAGTTTGTAATAAGGCTGGGAGTTGAAACCCAATGGATTTCCCGCTACCTGTAGGCAGAACGATCAGTGCATCGCGCTTGTCTAATAAACTCCGAACAATTTCACCTTGGGGAGGGCGAAAATTATCATATCCCCAAATTTTCTTGAAGGCAGCACAGACCTCATCCCAAGATGTTGTTTCGATTCCATCCATAACAATTCTCTACGATTTTATTAAAAACTTTTTTCTACGAATGCAGGTAAAAATTGGTATTTTAGGGCAAAAAAATAAATTTTACTTGGCAATTTTTCCCTTACAATAAGAAAAAAGATAATAACCAACCTATCCATTTATAATTCCTGTAGCCATTCTTTTCAAGATAGACAAACGGTGATATTTACTATAACAGTAAATCCACTCATTGTGCAGAATAAGTTTAGGAAGATACCCGTGAAATTGCGTAATTGAGTTGTAAATATTTCATAAAGCCTATCCCTAAGCTAGGACACTGAGATCCCCGATTTCTCTACAAAGTTGGGCATCTAAAACTCAAATCAGATTTCTATACTTATCTTTACAAAGCGAACGAAGTGTAGTTGGAGTGGCTTCGCTAATACTCTGACGTTCTAGATTATTATTCAAATAATCATCCAACCAACTGCAACCCCGTTCTAACAGATCCTCTAAATCCAAATTCCAGAGAATAACGGTTCCGTCCTTACTTGCCGAAGCGAGTAACTTGCCATCCGGACTAAAACTGACTGCAAAAACAGCATCCTTGTGTCCTTCCAATGAATCGATCAAATGACCCTCTCGACGAGTCCAAAGATTGACTGTTTTATCTTCACTCGCCGAGGCAATTAAACTACCATCAGGGCTAAATGTGACCCAATTCACGGAACCATTATGACCCTTCAACGTGTCGATTAATTTTCCATCTCTATTCCAAAGATTGACCGTACCATCACTACTAGCAGACGCAAGCAATTTACTATCGGGACTGAAACTGACCCAATTAACTGACCCATTATGTCCCTGTAAGGTATGAATTAACTGACCGTTACGACTCCATACTTTCACCGTTTTATTTTCACTGGCAGAAGCTATTAACTGACCATCCGGACTAAAATTTACACCCCAAACTTCAGCCCCATGACCTGCTAATCTTTTATAAGATGTACCATCCGCGTTCCAAAGTTTTACCGTTTTATCCGCACTGCTAGAGGCAATCAATTTACCATCTGGACTAAAACTAACACTTGTTACCCGATCCTGATGACCCTTTAAAGTTTTATATAAACTACCATCAATTCTCCAGAGTTTAATGGTTTTATCTCGGCTAGTAGTCGCAATAATTTTGCTATCTGGTGAAAAGGTTACATTAGTCACAGGTTCATTGTGCGCTGGGATACTTTTAATTAACACTCCATCCTTTCGCCAAAGTTTTAAAGTATTGTCCCAACTTGTAGTTGCGAGGATTTGACCATTTGGAGAAAAATTAACACTACTCACTGCCTTACTATGCCCCTTAATGGGTTGCAGCATACCTCCATTAATTCCCCAAAGTTTAATCGTATTATCTGCACTCGCAGAAGCAAGAGTGTTACCATCCGGACTAAAACTGACTCCTTCCACCATTTTGCCATGCCCTTGGAGAGTTTCAATTAATGTACCATCGGCAGTCCAAAGTTTAATCGTATTATCCGCACTGGCAGAAGCTATCGTGTGACTATCAGGACTAAAACTAAGACTAATTACAGCATCCGTATGTCCTTGAAGAGTATTAATTAATGTGCCATCAGTGCGCCAGAGTTTGATAGTATGATCGGCACTGGTAGACGCAATAATTTTACCATCAGGGCTGAAACTTACATCGAGTACAGGTTGATTGTGAGCGGCTATTGTTTTAAGTAAGGTTCCATCTTTACGCCACAGTTTAATTGTTTTGTCTCGACTTGCCGAAGCAATCAGTTGACCATCCGGACTAAAACTTACTCCTAATACCCAATGATTATGTCCGGTAAGAGTTTTAATTAATTGACCATCCTTATTCCAAAGTCTCACTGTTTTATCTTCACTCGCCGAAGCTATCGTCTGACCATCCGGACTAAAACTGATACTATGGACGCGATCGCTATGACCGTTTAGCGTTTTCAGCAATAGCCCTTCTTTAGTCCAAAGTTTCACTGTTTTATCTTCACTCGCCGAAGCAAACATTTGACCATCTGGACTAAATTTAACCTTATAAACTCCCGCTTCATGTCCTTGTAGAGTTTTGATGGACTGACCATTTTTACTCCATAATTTGATTGTTTTATCCTTACTAGCAGACGCAATTAATTGACCATTGGGGCTAAAACTCACACTACTCACCCAATCACTATGTCCGATTAAACGGTTGCGTTCTCTAACTTCATAAACCGCTTGTTGTAGCGCCGCGATCGCCCGCATTCGAGTTTCCGTCGTTATGCCTAGCGATCGCTTCAATTCTCGACCTGCCGATAAACTTTTAAGTAAGGCATCAAACTTACGGTTAGAAGCCATTAAAGCATCTGAGGAGGCAATCAGAGCAATTAATCTGGCATTGGTTTCACTAAACACTGCCCATATCCCTAGTCCCGCCGCGATAATTGTAATTAAGGTTAGGGTGACTCCCACTAAACGCGCTTCTCGTAAACTTTTGCGGAGAAATTGATTGAGTCTTTCTTCAGTTTTTCTTTGTTTTTGAGTTGCTTCTATTTGTTTTTTTGTCGCTTCTTCGAGTTTGTCTTGGAGAGTTTTTTCTCGAATGAGTTGGTTAATTCGATCTTGGCTTTGTTTATCTTTTCTACGGAGTTCTTCTAATTCGCTCTTGAGAGTCATTTGCTCTTTTTGGCGAATAAATTCGACTAGATAATCATGAATGAGCTGATAGCGACTAGTGGGAATCTCTGGAAATAAGAATATCAATCCAGATTTTTCTAAAATTTCTAATATTAAATCGAGCTGTTTCGTATCAATAGCCGATTCAATCACTAATTCTGCCCTCGTTTTTAGGGGTCTATTGTTATTTTCATCCGTGAGTAATTGCAAAAGTAACCAAGCAGCTTGTTCGTTTTCTGGCCCACAGTCTTTAATCGCTTTTTCTAAAAATCGCTCGGCTATCTTTTCGACAGAACCTTGCTGCCGATATTGGTCTAAGGTAGTAATATTTTCCGCTTGCAGTTGTGCCCCGACTACTTGCAATTCAATGGGGCGTACTTCCCCCAACTCTCGCGCCAAATCTTTGACTAATTCATCAATTAAAGCAGGTTCTAAATAAAAATGAGCGCGTTCGGTTAAGCTTTGAATAACAGCACGAGCATCAGGTAAAGAAAAGTTCCCTAACGGATACCTAATTTTTTTATCCAGAATATTATTTTCTATACTTTCAATATTGAATTTTTCAACTTCTAGTAAATAGTGCAAATAATCTTCTCGAATTGAGATAATAACTTTAACAAAAGACAAATTTAGACAATCTCGCAAAAATTCGTAGAATAGTCGCCTGTTTAATTGAGTCGCATGAGCCAAGAAAAATTCTTCAAATTGATCAAAAATTAAAACGGTTAACAAGTTGTGATCGGCATTTTCTCGCAACTGTTCCAGAATTTTAGAAGTTAGGTCAAGTGACGGAGTGACAGGATGCAATTCTTCCCCTCTCCCTCTCTCTTTCTCTCCCTCTCTCCCCATCTCCTCATCTCCCATTCCCGCCTCTAGTAAAGCTGTCATCAATTCCCGAACCCAATCGCTGTAAACTTGGACAACAATCGGCAAGACAATGCGATCGCCTAATGTTCTATTTTTGAGCGCAGGGAATAATCCGGCTGAGACAATTGAGCTTTTTCCTACTCCAGAAGGTCCGTGAATTACGGTTAGTTTGCGATCGGCACGAGTTAATCGTTCAATTAAAGAATTTAGATCCTGTTGACGACCTGATGCGGCGATTTCTTGAGCCACAATTTCTTGCTGTTCAACAGGGGTTAATGTTGGGTTACTAACAACTCGCCAAGGTTGAAGACGAGCCGCACCAATGAAGGCTCGGAAGCCGTATAATTGTTCAACTGCCCGTTGTGCTTGTTTGAGTTGAAATGCCTCTAAATATCGACCTTCTTCAAAGTAGAGAGTCCGCAATTTTTCTAATAAATGCAGGTAGCGTTGAGGTTCGTAGCGATGATCGCTAGAGGTGATCGCGTCTGGCAAGTCTTGACTAGAGAGTTGCAGGTACTTGATCGCTTGCTGTTCCTGACCAAGTTGCCGATAGGATTTTACTAAAAATAGTTGATATAACTGGGTTAATAAAAATCCGTGTAATCCTTGATGTTCGTTAGGATTTTCGGCAATTAATTCTAAGAGTGAAAGGGCTTTTTTAGCCAATTGATTAGCCTCTTGCCACCGTGATTCTGCTAGTGCAACTTCCGCTAAAAAGCCATAATCTTGAGCAAGTTGTGCCTGCGATCCATACATTTCATGTAAAGTTAGGGATTTTTTAGCCAAGCGTTGTAACGAATCCCACCCTTCCATATGTTGTAAAACCTCTGCAAGTTGAGTAATAAACTGAGCGACTAAATCTTGACGATTTGCCTGCTCAAAAATCTGAATTGATTGGTGTAAATAAGGCCAAGCTTCTTCCCAATTTCGGTATCGTTGTGCCCGATGTAAATCGGCATTACGGCAATAACATAAACCAATATAAAATAATAAAATAGCCTGTCGTTCTAAATTATTACTAATGCGCCAATATCGCAAGCTTTCTTGGTAACGCGCGATCGCAACATCAATCAGATCACTCGCATAATCATATTGACCCAATACAAATTGCAGGCTAGCTTCTAATTCTGGTTCAATACTCTGTTGGCGATTCTGCAAATCCCGCAGCGCAAAATCAAGCTCTAAACGAGAACGACAACCCGTTGCTAAATTTAAAGTGGAATGATGACTACAAACTCGCCAAGACGCATATCTCCCGTCGGCGCTATTCAATACAGTTTTAAACAGGGAGTTTGCCTTTTGCCGTAGAAAATTAATTAACTCTTCCGTTGCAATTTCAAACTTAATGGGTGTCGCCGCCCAACTGCTAAAATCGGGTGCAAATCGTACTAACTTTTGCAGCACTTCATCATTCACCCACAACACCAACGGGAAAGGCAACCGTTTCCGAAATTCATCCCGTACTTGATTGGTAGACGTGAGTAAATCATCCAGTGCTTCGACGGATTCTAATCCTAAAATCATTAAGGCAGGAGAGGAAGTGGGGAGTGGGGAGTGAAAAAATTCTATTTTGTTGGTCTGATCGGCTTGTTCCCATTGCCCATTTTCGTCTTTATTCCCATTGCCAAGGCTTACATAATTCTGAATCGTAGTATAAAGCGTTGTTACCGATTCTGGTAGGATTAATTCAGCGATTGGGTATCGGCGATCGCAAAGGGTTTTTAACTGTTGTAATATGCGCTTTTGTAGCAGTTTATAATTGCAACGAACTAACACCAGGGAAAACTCACCCTGAGACAGTGCGATCGCTCGGTCGAGGGCGTTTAATGAGCGATCATTATATTGGGTAATGTCTTCCAGGTGCTGTGTTACTTCAACCATGATGGGAATTTATGGGTCTTTCACATCCCCTCTTCTATGGTAGCTATTACAGGACGACAAACAGCAACGAACGAATATGACTGATACCATTTGGTTAATTGTTCGACACTTATCGGTCAGGATGAGGTGTTAGCTGTTAGGTTTTAGGGAAAGCCTGTTTCTCACCTAATACCTAACACTTTTCATTGATAGAAGAATCTCCTAAATCATGGGTCGCAAGGTCAAATACATAATTGAGGGCGCAGAATAATTTTTCTAAATCTGTAATGGTATAGTTGGCAATATTTTTTGTAAAAATATTATTTTGTAATCCTCCAAATTGCCACAAGTTCCCATCGGTAACAATACCATACACGGGTCTTTTATGATGATTTAGATGATCGGCTGCAACAAGTTCAGCGAGACATTGCCCCCATCCCTGTTCAAAATCATTTCGCTTTGCTTCCACTAACATTAATAGAGGTAGTCCTAAAATCGTCTTGCCAAGTTCTGATTTTTGGGAAAGGATATAATCTGGAGTGCCATTAAGCTTTACATCAAAAGCAAAAGGTTTTTGTACCCAAAGAGCTGTTTTTTGGTGGTAGTTCTTATAAATTTCTCTAAGTACAGGAAAAATTACCAGTTCACATCGGGCTGCTTCAGAAGAAAAGGCATCCATGCAGGTTAGATTAAAGTTAAATTCGGTAATAAATACTTCTGAAATTTCTATATTTTTCTCGGATATAAAATTTGATTCTTGATATTTAATTTGATAGTCTTCTTGTACCTGTGCAAGGCTTTTGTAATCACTAAATGCCATAATTTAACCTCCGAATAATCAACTTAAACCTTTTATAAAGTTGCTTAATCATCGAATCTACAGGCGATTAGCGATCGCCCCACTCCCCACTCCCCACTCCCTTACAATCATTAATTTCCCATTCTCAGCAAACGCTTGAAAATGCCCAAATTCTGATCCAGCCAACCCAACCATTCAACATGACTAGCTAGCGATCGCGGTGGATCAGAAATCAATGTATCCAAACCAATCAATCGCTTAAAATCGACTCGAACTACCCCATTTCGTTCAGTTTTGCCATCCCCCAGATAAAACTTAACGCCCGCTTTTTGCATGATATCAATCAACTCTTGTGCCATAATTCCATACCCAATCGTAGTTGGATGAATTCCATCTAAAGAGAATAATCCCCCACTAATTCGACCCTTCTGATTAGACAGAAAGAAACGAGAATCAGGCACAGGTGACAGCATTTGTAAGGCAGGTGGAAGTTCATATTGAGTCCACCAATCGGGTCGGCTTCTGGGGTCTTCAATATAGCGTCGAGCTGCTAAACGATCCAGTAATCCAGCTACTTCAAAAACATACCAATCTCGACCCTCTTGACGAGCTTGTTTTACTACATCTGCAATATAATCATTATACTGATCAATTGCACTATCAATCGCTCGCGCTTGTTGTCCTGTAATATTCGGATCATCTTTCGGATCGAACTCTTTATCACTAATCCAAGGATAAGTATAGTAAGGAAAATATCGAGAACCGGGAGCGACTTTTCCCCCCACACCACGAGCAATTGGCGCGATCGTAACATGGGGAACCGTACCCCAAATAACGTGTCGAGCACGGATTTTTTTAACCTGTTCTACTACTTGATCTAATTGGGCTTTGAAGTGAATGGGTCGCCAAACATTAAACTGATTTGCCTTATTTGGATCATCATATCCGTCACCACTCCATTTAACATTTAATTCAATCACACTCCCTAAAGCATTATTCGCACCGATGAGAATAATCAGTGTTTCAATTCCATCTCCTTCCCCATCTTCTAAGCTTCCTTCTGTAGCTAATGCAGCCGCAGCTTCAACGGGTGTCAGTGCGTTTCCTTGGGAATCTCGTGCTGAATTTAAAACTTTTAGGGCTGCTCGTTCGTTAGCATTCTCAACAATTTGTCGCAATAAATTATCCGTAGGTTCTACAATTGCAGCGAGGCAAGTATCAGCATCACGAGAAATAATATCACCCAGCTTCCATCCATACACCGCGAGATTGTGATTAATTCCTTTTTGATTAGGAATAACTGAACCGCGCCCCCGTTCCCAATAATCCTCTACATCATCCATAAATTGGCGGATAACAAACACCGCCCCACTCGATTCCCACCAGTCTACCTGGTCGCCAAATTCTTTCTCTAATCGCCGGGATAGATATTCTAAATTAAGCGGTAATCCTCCCCATCCCCCATAAGGAGTAGGATGGCGAAAGTGGTCATCCCAACCCATTTCCCAAGCGATCATCATCGGATAAGAAAGGTCAGTATTAAAGATTGCCCCACTTTGAAAACCCTGAGTGAGAGAATCACCAATGGTTACTAATCGATGTCGGGGAGTTCCTTCTCGATTAACGTTAACGGGAATACCCAGAGTCGGATCACTAACGGGTTCACGGGCTTGTGAACGAATAATTACATCCTCTGGTATGTTCGTGTTAGTCATATATTCGTTTCAGGTAAGTATCCTTAGTTAGCTGATTATTACCATAAGCGATCGCCCAATCACATCGCTCAAAAGTAAAGGTTTTTGAGTTAATTCTTAAAATTGAAGGCTGAGGAGATGAGGAGAGGGGGAGATGGGGGAATCAAACAATACTACAGTTGAAGGGAATTGAGTAAGCTAAGACACATTTAAATTAGATATTGCCTGTTTCCCGTTCTCCGTTCCCTTTGTCCAAATCTTGATACGCCGTTTAAATGCACAACAGTTTATGAGTGTGAAGAGGCGATCGCATTAAATCCTGGAAAGAGAATTAAAGTAGGACTGTTAGCTGCCTATCCATTTATACTGAATTTCGATCCAAATTAATCAAGGCCGTTTCCAAGTCACTTGTTAGCTTTTGGGCGCTTTTTTTCCCCGATTTCGTGCAATACTTACCGACTTCTAAGGGAGTGCCAATACTGATTTTTACACTACTGCGCCAGCGTGGGATCGGATCGCTGTAACGAATACTAATGGGTACAATTTTTAGACCAATATCGGGTTGACTAGATTCGACTTGCATGGCAATTCGAGCCATACCAGGTTTAAGGGGGTTAATATAACCGTGGCGAAAGATATTCCCTTCCGGAAACATAACTAATACTTCCCCATTTCGCAGCAGTTCAACACTATGACGGATAGTACTAATTCCGGGTTGTTTGGTATTAACTGGAAATCCACCTGTGCGTCGGATAAACCAACCCTGTAACCCTTCCATTTCATCCTGTGAAACCATATACCGCAAATCCCGTCCAGTCACAGGTTTACCTGCTGCGTAAGCTATGACTAAGCCATCCCAACGAGAGCGATGAGTGGGTGCTAAAATAACTGGGCCATTCCTAGGGATATTATCTTGTCCTGTCACTTGCAACCGACGGAAGTAAAGTGGCATAACGAGATGACGGCCGATGGGATCGAGAATGTTGAGTAGCCAGTGGGCGATACTAGACTTGGCAGGAACTATGTTTGCTGAGTTGGTCGTCTCTAAAGTGGGTTCAACCGTTGTGATCAGAGTTTCTGGTTCTTCGCGGGACTGAAGCTGCATCATAGGAGGTTACGTTTCTTGTCTCTTCCAAATCTTCACCTTTACCATATTGGTTCCAACAGTCTCTGTCTTCTACTTGAGGGACAGTTCTAGTGGTGTCATGGGAGAGAGGGGGTGAGGGGGTGAGTTCGATTAACTTTACTTTTCTTTAGAAGACAGCCTCTTCGACTTTTGAAGTAAGCTGATGTGCATTTAAATTGGGTATTCTCCGTTGCCTGTTGCCTGTTCCCTATTCCCTTTGAGGGAGTTAGGTATCCCAATCTAGATGCTGAACAGCTTAAGGACTTGCTCCTACTAATTTCATTCCTTTAGGACTTACGCAACTGGCACATGGAGTAGGGTGCGTCAGACGAACAAACCCTGATTATCTCGATCAATAACTTGGTCTGACGCACCCTACAAGTTAATTTTATTGTGACACTTGCGTAAGTCCT
>DNGI01000483.1:0-3260 GCA_003486645.1 Cyanobacteria bacterium UBA11370
TTTAGGAATAACAATAAATGACAAATAACTAACAACCAACAACTAACAACTAACAACTAACAACTAACAACTAACAACTAACAACTAATAACTAACAACTAAAAACCAACAACCAACAACCAACAACAGACAGATGAGAATCTTGCTAATTGAAGATGACGATCGCATCGCTAAACCTTTGGCAGAAGATTTGCGACACCAGCACTACGTGGTAGACCTTGCCTATGATGGGATTGAGGGATGGATTTGTTCTCAAGGTGTCACGTATGACCTGATTTTGTTGGACTTGATGTTACCAAAACTTGATGGTATCACCTTATGTCAGAAGTTGCGATCATCACATTATAAGGGTTTTGTGTTGATGTTGACAGCGCGAGATACGACAACGGATAAAGTGATTGGGTTAGATGCAGGTGCGGATGATTACTTGGTGAAACCCTTTGAATTGGAGGAATTATCTGCTCGTATTCGAGCCTTATCTCGTCGTCCAGTCGAGTTACAACAACAGAGTTTTCTCTGTGGCAAATTAGAACTCAACCCGGCACTACATACAGTGACTTATGCGGGGACTCCCTTAAATCTAACACCCAAGGAGTATCTAATTCTAGAGTGTTTTATTCGTAATCCTTCTCAAGTTTTCAGTCGCTCAATGTTGCTTGATAAACTCTGGGAATTGGATAAAGTTTCTGGGGAAAATACGATTAAAACACATATTACGAACCTGCGCCATAAACTTAAAGCAGCCGGAAGTAAAGAGGAAGCAATCCAAACGGTTTATGGGGTTGGGTACCGTTTTGTGCAAGACTCGTTATGAGAGGGGAGTTAGGGGGAGTGGGGAAGAGAATTAAGTGTACCTCACCTATTTGAGAAATGCTATATATTGGTTATTAGTTATTTACAAACAACAAACAACCAACAACAAGCAACAAGCAACAAACCATGCCTTACATTGAAGTTCGGGGCGTTGAGCATTACTACGAATGGATACGAACACCAGACGGATCTCAAGAAAAGCCGATCATTGTGTTTGTTCACGGTTGGGCGGGATCAGCTCGTTATTGGGAGAGTACAGCTCAAGCGCTATCGGATCGGTTTGATTGTTTGCTCTACGATCTGCGCGGATTTGGTCGCTCAAAGTTACCTCAAGAACCGCTAGAATTACTCTATGAAATGGAGGAGTATGCTGAAGATTTGGCGGTGTTGTTAGATGCGCTGGAACTTAACCGAGTTTACATCAATGCTCACTCGTTAGGTGCGTCGGCGGCAACGATGTTTCTCAACCGTTATCCTGAGCGAGTGGAACGTGCTGTTTTAACCTGTAGCGGTATTTTTGAATATGAAGAGAAATCGTTTGCGGCGTTTCATAAGTTCGGTGGTTATGTGGTCAAGTTTCGTCCCCGTTGGTTATCGAGGATTCCGTTTGCGAGTCCCCTCTTTATGGCAAGATTTTTGCATCGTCCGTTACCTTTGGCAGTGAGTAAGGCGTTTTTAGAAGATTTCTTGTTAGCGGAGTATGAGGCGGCGTTAGGGACGATGTTGACGGCGGTGAGTCAGTTTGCCGCGGAGGTGATGCCTCAAGAGTTTGCTCGGCTCAAAGTGCCAACGCTATTAATTTCTGGGCAATACGATCAGATTATCCCGCCAGAGCTGGGACGTAAAGCATCACAACTGAGCGAAAAAGTCAAGTATTGGGAGATTCCAGCAACGGCTCACTTTCCCATGTTAGAAGCTCCGGCTGTTTATTTGGAAGGGGTGCGGGAGTTTTTTGGCAGTTAAGTGGATAAGTAGGTTGGTACAATTCAAGTTAATTTGTGAGAGTCGTCATTAGTCTTTTATCATTGGTCATTATTGTTTAAATGGGTAGAAAAATAATTTACCTCTTCAACTCTATATTTACTCCTATAAATAATAAAATTTTATCGATTTCTCAGCAAAAACTAATTTTCAAGTTGGGTATCTTTGTCACAATCAAAACCGTTACCCTAAAAAAGTTAAACGGGAGCCACAATGAAACCCTTATTCTTGAGCAGTAGTAGTTTGTTAGTATTAGGATTAATGGCAGGTTGTCAAAATAGTCAAGTCGGATCTGAACCCTCGACTAGCCAGAAAGAACCCCAAGTGATTGAACTAACTCAAACAGGGTGTCAATTCTTAGAAACAGAAGATAAGGATTATCAATTTACGACCAAGAGTGGTGAAGATTGTAAAAAAATAAACTCTCAAACTCTAAGCGATCGCAAGACGGGTTTTAAACCCCTGAATTTAAAGGCGGGAGACTATATCTTTCGAGTGACTAATCGGAATGTTCCGTATGAATTGGGATTTTACTTGCGCGGAGAGGGCAGCAATCAGTTAACATTACCTAAAGTGAGTGGTGGTGGACTGACTGAAGGAAAAACTCAAGATTATCCTATTACCCTTCGTCCGGGTAATTATGTATTTAGTTGTCCGCTGAACCCTACCCCAGATTATCCTTTAGTGGTGCAGTAGGCTATGGAAAGTTGTGATTGGTTAGTAACAGATGATGGACAATGTATAAGCTGTGATTCAATCGATAAGGCTAAAATTCCTCTAGATTACTATCGCCTTTATCGATTCCTAACTGATTTAGAAGATATTCTCAAAGATATTAAAGATGACGGCAAACGTCTGGAAAAAATTCGTCCCTTAGTTCGTCGTTTACTAACCAGTTCCTATTGGCTACAGGGAGAATATCGAGAACCTGATCCGGATAAAGGGTGGTCAGTTTTGATGCTTTATGATGAGCCAGGGTTTATGTTAACTGTGCAGACAGTAGTCTGGTTGCCAGGGATGGTTTCTCCTATTCACAATCATGGGACTTGGGGAGTAGTAGCGCTGATTAGTGGCGAGGAAAAAAATACATTTTGGCGACGAACTAACGATCCAGAATTTCCAGATCGGATTGAAGCTGTTGGCGATCGCATTCTCAGTCCAGGAGATATTATTAGCTTTACACCTGATGCTATTCATAGTGTAGAAGTCATAGGTGAGGAACCAACGATTACGTTTAATATTTATGGAGAAACTGAGTATGAACAACGATTTGAATTTGATGTTGTGAATCATACGGCTAAACTGTTTTAATTGTTTGAAGTAGATAGGCATAGGCACAATTAAAGTTAAAACTCGCAGGGGTTAAGAAGTCCGATTTATTAGAGCCTATTTCAGGCTTATGAAGTACGGTATATCTAAGCAAGATCCCCGACTTCTTGAAGAAGTCGGGGATCTGGTGTACCTCA
>DNGI01000483.1:3479-8534 GCA_003486645.1 Cyanobacteria bacterium UBA11370
TCACTCACCTGAAAAGCGCTGTAAAAAATCCGACTTCTGGGTGTGAGGTTTATTTAATAGATCTGAATAGATTAGGCGGATGGCTGATAGCTGACTCCTAATGGCTATAAGCAAGCGCAAAAAATCCTACTCGTCAAGCAGAAAGTCGGCTATAGTCATTTGGTTGAGCAATAGATAGAATAGTAAGAAGCTCTGGAGTAGTTTATCTGTAAAATTACCCAACTATCCGTTTAAGAGCATCCTATCTCAAGCCTAAGATTCACGTTTGATATGTCTAAATCCTCAGCTATTGCCGTCGGATCAATTCTAGAGAAACGCTATCGAATTGTGCGGGAATTGGGACAGGGAGGGTTTGGACGGACTTATCTAGCTGAAGATATTAATCGCTACAATGAGAAGTGTTTACTTAAAGAATTTGCGCCACAAGTTCTAAGTGTTAGTGATTTGCGAAAAGCTCAAGAATTGTTTGAACGCGAAGCAGGAATGCTCTACAAGTTGCAGCACCCGCAAATACCACGCTTCCGAGAATTGATATGGGTTAATGTAGGGATAAAAGACTCATTATTCTTAGTCCAAGATTATATAGAAGGTCAAACGTACTGGGATATTCTTAAATCTGGTAAGCAGTTTAGTGAGGCAGAAGTTATTGAGTTAATGCTTCAAATTCTACCTGTTTTAGAATACATTCACTCTCAAAATTTACTCCATCGTGATATTTCGCCAGACAATTTAATTCAACGAAATTCTGATAAATTACCCTTTTTAATTGACTTTGGCTGTGTGAAGCAACTCGCTACAAATGCTCTATCTCAATGTACTGGATTACCAGGTACTGCGGTAGGTAAGCATGGCTACGCGCCAGAGGAACAGATGACGCAAGGAAAGGTTTCTCCATCGAGTGATTTATATGCTTTGGCTGTAACAGCTTTGGTATTACTCACGGGAGAAGAACCCCAAGAACTCTATAACAGTTTTAAGGGAACTTGGTGTTGGAAACAAAAGGTAAATGTTAATTCAACATTAGATTCTGTTTTAGATAAGATGTTGGCGCATCGAACACGCGATCGCTATTCCTCAGCAACAGAAGTGATTGAAGCACTTAGAAAGGTAAATTTATCGCCTCAAAAACACTCGAATACCTCCCAGGTAGGTACTGTCGTTGTTGCTCCTAACAAACCGTTACAAAATAAGGTACAAAATAAGGTTACGTCATTTGTTACCTCTAAAATCGGTACTATTGTTGTTGCTCCGGGGAAGCGATTACGAAATAATGTCACCGCTTTTATTAGTCAGAAACGCCAGTCTAACAAGGGAGAATTAAAAATATTTGCCCGTTCTGCAAGTATTTCTATAGTGACTATAATTGGCATTTTTACCCTAGCTAAATTAGTTTCACAATTACCCCAGTTCCCGACTATCCAATTCCCTAAAATATCATTACCTTCCCAAGGGGATCAATCTGTTTCTAGAACCGAACAATCACGGCTAGAAAAAATTATCAAGCGCCGCCAAGCGTTGAAAATTGATCCGGTAGTTTTTAATCAGAATGTTGATCAATTATTTTATGCTCAACATCCAGAATTACAAAATAGGAGCTTGACAAATAATCCAGAAGATGCAAAATTTCGACAGGATTGGTATCAAATTGCCGAGGATTTATTAGATAAGGTAGAGAGGGGTGAATCGTTGTAAGTTATGAGGCGATCGCTCGTTTATTCATCCCTACTAATAATGAAACGTGGCGAGTCAGGTTAGCCCTAAAACTTAGGAATTTTGGCAAAATCTACTAAGCGTGAATCGCTCCATCAGGCATTATTGCTCCACGCAAGTTTGCCTGAGTCAAATTAACCTCACCAATGTCGGTTTGGCTGAGGTTTACTCCTGTCAAGTTAGCTTCTGTTAAATTTGCCCCAGTCATGACAGCAGAATCCAGATTGGCATGACTGAGATTGGCTGCTGTTAAGTTTGCGCCTCTGAGATCTGCACCGCTAAGATTGGCATAACTTAGATTAGCTTTTTTGAGTTGTGCCCCCATGAGATTGACTCCTCTAAAGTCTCTTTGTCCTACTGCATATCGACTTAAAACTTCGCTCGTCTTCATCGCTTTTTTGTTTTTTATTAACTATTTTGAATTCTAGTTTAACGCTGGCTTCTAGACTGGCATTTCTTGAGCGCAAGAGCTACATCGCCAGTAAAGCCCTGCAAAACGCATATGACGGAGTAAAGTGTCTGAGCAGCAAGGGCAACTAGGCTTAATCATCATGGATTGGTTCAGAGTTGTTGCTCTATGGTGTCGGCTCTGACTAATGTTTAGGCAAGTCTGCGCTGGGCGGAGGTTTATTAATTTAAGTATCATTTTTATGACCAGCGTAAACAATATTTCTATTATACCAGAATATCTTGAAATAAATTTATTTTGATCTAATTTGCTCCTATTAATTTTCTATAAGAGGCAAGTTTATTTTTTGTGATCTCGCTGGAGTGGACTAAATAAAACTTACCAACTCACGGGTAACTTACTTTTGAAGATCTGAATTCGCTACGATTGGATGAATTGAATTTTAGTGAAACTGGCTGAGTTAAAACTCAGACAAGAACGGCTTCTGGCAATGCTCCTTGCATCTTACCTAAAAAGTTAATTAAATTCTCCAATTGTTGATTTGCCTTAAAAACTCCCAACCCCCGAACTGTCACCTTACCCGGAGAATAAACAAAGCGCGATCGCATATGTTCCGGTAAATTTTCCTTAAGTATATTCCAAGCCGGTTCTTCCATCGGCGTTTCCAAAATCACATTCTGTTTCCCTTCTGGTTTAATCCGACTAAACCCTAATGATTTGGCAATTTGTTTGAGTTCTACTACTTTAATTAACTGTTCAGCAGAAGAGGGAATTGAACCATACCGATCACTCCAATCTGCTGCAATTTGTTCTAATTCTTGCTTCGATCCCGCTGCGGCTACGGTTCGATAGGCACTCATTTTTTGCTCTAAATCTGGGATATAATCTGCGGGAATAAATGCCGTTAAATTCAAATCAATTTGAGTATCATCAACTTTAGGAATTTCCTGTCCTTGAATCTCACGAATTGCCTCTTGTAACATTTCCATATACAGATCAAAACCAATTGCCTCCATCTGTCCCGACTGTTCCGCACCCAAGAGATTTCCGACTCCGCGAATTTCCATATCTCGCGTTGCTAATTGATAGCCTGAACCCAATTGAGTAAACTCTTGAATCGCTCGTAACCTTTGCCGTGCCGCTTCCGAAAGTTCTCGTTTTTTGGGGTAAAATAACCAAGCGTGAGCTTGAATTCCTGCCCGTCCAACCCGTCCTCGAAGCTGGTACAATTGAGCCAAACCAAACTTATGAGCATCTTCAATTAAAATCGTATTAACTCTGGGAATATCTAATCCCGATTCAATAATTGTGGTACAAACTAAGATATCCGCCTCGCCATTACTAAACGCCAACATTGTTGTTTCGAGTTCAGCTTCTGGCATTTGACCATGAGCGATCGCTAACCGAATTCCGGGTACCATTTCCCGTAATGTAGCAGCAATTTCTTCAATTCCTTCTATTTTGGGTACAACATAAAAAACTTGTCCACCCCGATCTAATTCACTGCGAATGGCTGTCCGAATGGCTTCTCCATCATAAGGCGCTAAATGGGTTTTAATCGGACGACGAGAGGGAGGTGGCGTTGTAATTAAACTCATCTCCCGCACTCCAGAAAGAGACATATATAAAGTCCGGGGAATTGGTGTAGCGGTAAGGGTTAGCACATCCACCTGAGTTTTTAAGGTTTTAATTTTTTCCTTTTGATTTACCCCAAATCGTTGTTCTTCATCAATAACCAACATTCCCAAATCCCGGAATATTACATCTTTTGCTAATAACTGATGGGTTCCCACAACCACATCTAATTCCCCCGTAGCAAGGCGGCGTTGGATATCTTTACGTTCTTGGGCAGTACGAAAACGATTCAGTAAACCGACATTAACCGGATAGGGTGAAAACCGTTCTTTAAGAGTATGATAATGTTGTTGAGTTAGAATAGTGGTGGGAGCTAGAAAAGCGACTTGTTTGCCAGAGGTAATCACTTTAAAAATCGCCCGAATGGCAACTTCGGTTTTCCCAAAGCCAACATCGCCACAGACTAACCGATCCATCGGGCGATCGCTTTCTAAATCCCGCTTCACATCTTGTACGGCTTTCAGTTGATCCGGTGTCGCTTGATAAGGGAACGAATCTTCTAACTCGTCTTGCCAAGGCGAATCAACCGGAAACGCATAACCCGAACGTTGCGATCGCTGGGCATATAATTTTAGTAAATCAACCGCTAATTTCTTAATACTTTTCCGAACCCGATTTTTCGTCGCCTCCCACGCTTTCCCCGACATTTTATTCAGTTCGGGTGGACGGCTATCGGTAGTCCGAAATCGGGACAGTACTCCGACCTGATCTGCCGCAACTCGTAACAAACCATCCGCATATTGTAAAACTAAATATTCACGAGTTTCGTAATTAAGAGTAAGACTTTCTAATTTCAGAAACTTACCCACGCCATGGCTTTTGTGAACCACATAATCCCCCGGAACAAGTTTATTCGGATCAACTTGTTTTGAGGCGGCGCGGCGACGCTTGCGAATATAACTGGGAGTGGCTAAGGTATGCTGACCAAAAAATTCTCTATCCGTAACAACAACAATTCGGAATGTAGGTAATACAAATCCTTCCAATTCCGCCAATCCCGAATATTTCACCGCGACAGGTGTTTTCTGACTTTGTAACTTATCAATCGCTGGATAATCACGGGGATTAGGAACAAATTGCGCCGGACAATCATGTTCTTGTAACAACGAAACCGAACGACTCGGTTGTGCAGAAACTAACCAAATGGAGAATTTGCGATCGCGTTCCCCTCGAATCACTTCTGCCAACTTCCCAAATTGATGAGGCGTTACCGGGACAGGACGACTCGCCAGATTAATACTATTCTGATTAGTTTCTTCTGCCAATTCTGACAGATAAACAAGGGGGAGTGGGGAGTGGGG
>DNGI01000482.1:0-1970 GCA_003486645.1 Cyanobacteria bacterium UBA11370
TTGTACAGGACTTACGCAAGTGTCACAATAAAATCAACTTGTAGGGTGCGTCAGACCAAGTTATTGATCGAGATAATCAGGGTTTGCTCGTCTGACGCACCCTACTCCATTTGCCTGCTATATTATCTGATGGGAATAGATGGGAAAATGCGCCTGATGCGATCGCTTAATCCGGAAGTTCGCCAAACTCGTCTCGATAACGTGCTAACAATTCTTCCATTTGGGCTACTTGCTGTTGGGCTAATTCCCGTTGCTGGCGTTCTACTGCTAGTTGCTGACGTTCTACTGCTAGTTGTTCTGTTGGAATTGGGACTAACTCTCCTTCTTCAGTAAAATACCGCAATTGCCGTTGATGAATTCCCAGATATAAACCCAGTTCTTCACTCCACAACCACCCTCTTGAATTTGCGTGAATAGGTTCGTAAATTCCCTCACTTAACCGAAAGCCAGCAAACTCCATTGTCTTGGGATGAAACCAGAAATATTCGGGAGTTTTGAATGTGTCTTGATAGAGTTCCTTTTTGGTTGTTCTATCGGTTTTGGCTGTCCTTTTGGAGAGAATTTCAATAATTACGTTGGGGAAGCGTCCCTCTTCTTGCCACACCACCCAACTGGTTCTGGGTTCCGGATGAGTATTGAGTACCACAAAGAAATCTGGGCCTCTAAATTTATGGGGTTTTTGTTTGACTTGCTGTTTTTCGTAATAAATGCTGATATTTCCAGAGGCGAAGAAATCGTTTCGTTCTCGCCACCACCATTGGAGGCAAGTCAATAGAATAATTATTTGCTCTAAGTGTAGATGGGTTTCCAATTGGGGTTCGTCACTGTACAACTCCTGAGTGGAAATGATATCAGGTGTGGGATGAGGGTTTAAGAGGTTTAAGTTTTTTGCTAGGGACATAGGGGTGGGGATGGGGTAGTTGGAGGTTTGTCTTTTTGCCTTATTTTATCGCTTCTAGTTTATAATTAGTCCGGCTTGTGTTGGTTTCTTCTATTCCCTTCTCAACTTCCTCCACAAGCCTATAACTAAAAACCATATATGCCTGCTTCAGTAAATGCTTGATCTAGGTCAGTTGTAATACCAAGAACTTCAGCCCACTGCCATAAATAATCGAAATCAAGATGTTGGTCTTGGACTTTAAGGATTCCTAAAATATCAGTCCATTGTTTCATGGATTGGGAGGGTTTTCGCGAGAGGAGTTTGGCTAATACAATATCTTCGGGGGACGCAATCCAATAGTGTTCAATACCTGCTTGATCGAGTGCTTCTAACCGTCGCCTTGCCATTTTGGAGTGGTCAAAGTCACTATTAGAATTTAGGATAATATCGGCGTTCAGGACTTGGGTCATATGGGTTACACTTAATACTCTACTTCTACCTGCCTGAATATCGGCAACGGCGGCGGGAGGACAGTAAAATCCAGCGGCTTCTAAGGCTTGAACTAATTGAGATATAGTTTGCTGATTTAATTCAATAACTAGATCCAAATCCCGTGTGGTTCGGGGATCGCCATAGGCAGAAGCGGCAACTCCGCCTGTAATGTAATAAGAAATACCCAGCGTTTCTAAAATTGGGTGTAGTAGTTTGGCAATTTCGCTGGGGTCAAATGTCCACATTGAAGGGTCACTAGTGGGAGTTAAGATTGATAACCATTTAGAATCTAAGATAGATTGGGCGAATCGTTCTGGAAATGTTTGAGGACAAGCTTTTTTCATTCCCCGTAAGGATAAGGTTTTTGCCCAACGAGTTAAGGAAATGCTGATTTGCCACCGTTGGGAATTAGTGAGTTGGCGCAGTCGGTAAAAATCAATAGCGTCAGCTAATGGGGTTTTGTCCTCTGATTGGGGGCGGTATCCGGGTTTGAGGATCATGAGAGGGTGAGGAGGGGAGGGGGTTACTTGTTTGAATTCAACTTGGTATCATCTCAGATCTTGCAGCATTCTCAACAAGTCGAAAAACCTAACCCCCC
>DNGI01000482.1:2270-12665 GCA_003486645.1 Cyanobacteria bacterium UBA11370
GGGTTGGGGGAGGGGTCAAATGGCTAATTGAGATTGGTGCAAGCTCTCAATTACATCCGTTACATCCGTTACCTAATCCGTTGCCATTGGGTGACAAGGGATAGAATTATACCGATTTCCGTTAGGCGTGGAGGCGCTGGCGACGAGGATAATCTGTCCATCGGGAGTTTTCACCCAGCCTTGGGCTTCGATAATTGGATTACGGCTATTCTCCGCGTTTCCCTCTGTCTGTGTTTCTGTGTCTTGTTCTCCAGTTGCCAGAGTTCCTAAATCATCCAGTACGGTATCGGCGGTGAGGATATCATCGGGACTGGAGGGTATGCCGCCGCGTCCGGTGATGATAAATTGGTTGGCGTTGTTGTTTGCCTGTGGGGTGCAGGTGCGATCGAATTCCTGGGTAGAGTCGGTGAAGTTACTGGGTAATTGATTGAGTCCTTGACTGGGGTCAATGAAGGTAATAATGTTTACTTGACCTGAAGAACCAGATTGAGAAGTCGCATCAATATCATTGGTCATATTTCCACGGTTTGCTTCCCGTTCCTCGATTCTAAAGATTCCTTGAGCGTTGATGGAAATATTACCGCCGTCTCCATCTTTTGCACTGGCAATGATATCGCTACCGTTATTTTCTTCGGGTGGTAAGGCTGTGAGGACTCCGGTATTAATTCTGATATTGCCGCCATTGGCATTGCCTGTAGCTCTTGCGGAAATTAGACTTTCATTTTGTAAGAGTAAGGATTCTGATATCGTGAGAGTTATATTTGCACCTTCATTTTGTTGATTGCTTGTCGTTGGTCCCGTTTCAGCGGTCAGTTCTCCTTGATTGAGGACTAGGGAATTGGCAGTGATTGTGACATTGCCTGCTGTACCTGTACTGCTTGTGTTAGCAATAATTTGACTATCATTAAATGTGACTTCACCAGGACTAGTAATCGTGACATTCCCGGCTTGATCACTGCCTTTTGTGTCACTTTCAATTGAGCTATTATTAAATGTAAGATTACCGGAACTCGTAACGATAACATCTCCAGAGCGCCCTTCACCACCAACATTCAAAGTTATAGGATTACCAAATGGCTGCGGAACGCTCACCTGCTTACTGGTAAGGATGTCGGTATCAGTGACGGATAAATTTCCAAATCCAGTTATCCTAACCGTTCCAGATCGGGATGACGAGGATAAAGTTAAAATTTCTAAGTTCGTCACGGTGTTCTGAGCTTCTAGGGTGACATTCCCACCCTTTCCAGCATCTCCTTCCTCAGAAATGGAAAAAGAAGCTAGGGCTGCTTTAGTAGAACCTCCTCTAATATCTCCACGCCTAGCGGAGAGCAAAATCGCTCCTCCATCTCCCGCTGTGCCAGAAGGAGAGAACGAGCTAGAGTTCAAGTCGCCAGAGATGGTGAGGTTGCCATTGGTTGTTACCAGGCGAATATTTCCCCCATCTCCCCGTTCGCCACCAACAGAGAACGAGTAAGAGGACAAGTGGCCAGAGTTGGAGAGGTTGCCATTGGTTGCCACCAGACTAATATTTCCCCCTCTAACTGTGCCAGGATCAGAGGCTCCAGGGTCCAAGTCCCCAGAGTTAGTGAGGTTGCCATTTGTCGCCACCAGACTAATATCTCCCCCTCGTGCTGTCAGACGACCCCTATTGACAACACTACTACCAATTAACGTCAGAGACTCTCCAAAATCTACCTGTAAATCCCCCGAATTACGAATCATTCCCCTGGCAGAATTCGCCCCAAACTGCAACCCTGGAGTAACATTAACCGTCAACAACGGCGGCGCTTGTGGATTCGTCGCACTAAACTCACTCCCATCGGCAAACTTAAAGCTATTTGCCGTAGACGCAAAAAACGAACCGCCAATATCTAACCTGGCATTTCGCCCCAAAATAATCCCATTGGGATTAATTAAAAATAGATTCGCCCTTCCATTCGCCCGAATCAACCCATCAATATTTGAAATTGAATTACCTGTAACGCGAGTCAGAATATTCTGAATATCCAAGGCATTATCAAAAAATGCCTCACCTCCTGTTGGTACAGAAAACTCCTGGAAACTGTGGAATAGATTAACCCCCCGCACCGTACCGCCAGTAATTTTACAAACCAAACATCCGGGCGTAACATCGGAATTAACCGGAAGTGTATTATCTCGTACAATTTGAGCAAGGGAAGTAGTCATGATTCCTAGACAGCCGAAGGTAATGCTGCTAGCCATCCCAACTTTAAAAATGACCTGTTTCATAATATCTAGCTCAGTAGACTTACTCCATTCCGTTCTCACACTCAGAAGTCGGGTTTCTTAAAGAAACCCGACTTCTCAACCTTGTGCCTATCTGCTTAACGATTAGAATCAGCTAACGTCAGACTCCGCTGTTGTAATGCTTCTACCCGTTCCGAATCTCCCAATTGCTGATAGTTAACCTGCGCCTCATCTAACAAATTAACCGCTTCACTGGGATTTCCCAACATTACCATCACCTCCGCTAACCCTACCTGCGCCGCCGCTTGTCCCTCAATATCCTCACTAGCAGCCAGTGCGATCGCCTCCTCATACCGTTCCTTCGCCAGCAGATTCAGCCCTGAATACCGATAGAGATCCCCAAGCATTTGGTAAACTTGAACCGTTGTACTTCCTGCCTTAACGAACGGCTCAAGAGTTGCGATCGCCTCACTCACCAAATCCTCTTCAAAATACAGATCAGCCATTGCTAAAGCCTGGGCTTCTGGAGATAATTCAGATTGAGCGATGTCGTTAATTTTCGTCCGAACTCGCTCTGCAACATCCGGATAAACTAACTTAAATCCCGAATCTGTAGCCCCTTCATCCCACTGCGATGAAGTCCCATTATCCGCTTCAACAATAACCGAATAAACTTTTCCCGGCTGTAGCACTTGCTCACCCGAATAAACAACCTCACTCCCACTAATTTCAGTTTCCCAATTTACCCCTGATCCCACAACACGCACCGTATAGCGAGTGACACCAGAAATCGGATTCCAACGTAACGTCGGTGTATCATCCAGCAATCCGCCTCGACGTGGGGTAATAAGGTAAGGAATCGTCGAATCATTACCCCCTGGAAAACTATCGATCTGTTCCGGTTGGCGTAACGGAGTACGATTTGAATTACCGCAAAAATAAGAAACTGGATAAATCTGAGTCGGAGGAACTCGTAAAGGCGGCGAACCTGCACAACTTACAGCCGCTTTCACTCCCTGGGAGGCTTGTAATTGATCCCCACTATTGAGTAATGTACCCACTCCGACTGTACTAAAATTCGACCATCCCTAACGCTTAAGCCTTAGCGAACCTTCAGCAACTCGATTTTGACTTGCCATAGCCACTGTCGGTAGGGTGATGATTGCTAACCCGACAGCTAAAAATAAAGAAACCTGTCCTTTCGATTTCATCATTGACGGTAGCATAACGTTTTCTCACATTGTTTAGGTTTTTAGGAATATGTAGAACTTCCGAAGTTCATCCTTTAATTCCGGGTTATCTGTCAAATCACTGGCAGTAGATGGGTTGCCATTTCATATCAAATCCGGTTAATTAGTCTGACTCGCTGTCAACAAAAACCCTGTAGAGACGTTGCAATGCAACGTCTCTACAATGCGTGCATTCACGCCGGATTTGATATCCTATCTATTGAAATAATCATTACTAAAAACTTCACCTCCTCCTAATTCTCTACGGATTACCCGATTTCGCCTTAGCACCCTGAGTTGATTGATTGCTTGTAGAATTCAGCCGTTGTTGGGCAATATCAAACCACTTATCCTCATCAGGATTAAGTCCATCAACCAAATCCCGACACTTTTGCCACGAGGGAATTGCCCCTTTTTTATCACCTTTAGCTTCTTTTACCTGAGCCAATAAACAGTAAGCTGAAGCTTGATTGCCCCCTAAATCAATTGCTTGTTGAAGGTTAGCTTCAGCTTCATCATACCGAGCCTGTTTCAACCGTGCCCAGCCGAGGTTTTTGAGCAGGAAGTAACTCTCACTATTGTCTTGAGCTTGTAGAAGTCCCTGTTTTAATAAAAAGGCAGCCGCCGCATAATCTTTTCCTTCTAAGATATACAAGCGACCTAGGTTACTATACGCGCTAACATACCCTCCAAAAATAGCGATTCGGTATTGAGCGCGAGCTTTTTCAAAGTCTAGCAAGTTTTCGTAAACTGAACCCAACCTAAAATGAGCTTCCATATTATTCGGATCGAGTTCAGTCGCCCGACGGTAATCAGCTAAAGCACTTGTGGGTTGTCCAGCGACTTCATCTTTCTTACCCTCTTCGACATAAAAATTAGCAATTTTCGGTAAAGAACTTTGCAACCCAACTAAACTCAAGAGAACCAATAAAGAAGTACCCAGCTTCACCTCATGCCAAAAATGCTTGGGAATTTTGAAACTTTCGAGTATATTTTCAATAACATGGCGACCTGTTTCGGTTAATGTCCCCCCGGCCGCCGTGAGAGCAAGTACAGCCTGACCCACGACGGTTAATGCTCCCAGGGTATCTACCCCTCCACTCAAAAACCGTGCCGAAATAGCGGCAACTAAACTAAAATTAACCGTTAGAACAGGTACTGTCAGCGCTCCCCACAACCAGTCATAACGATCCCAAGGATGGAGGCGTTCCACAGTGTCTAAAAACCACCACCAAGCCGTCAGTGGCGGATTGAGAATTGCGCGTAATTCGGCTAAAGGCGCTAATTTAGCGATCGCTTCCCCTTGTCGCTTTAAGCGTTGGTCTAATTCATGGAGAGTCAGTAAGATTACCTTCGGGTTTTCGGATTCTTCCGCTAGCAACCACTGGATGCGATCGCGCACAATCAAAACATCTAAAATCGTTTCAGTACCAATTCGAGTATCGAGATTTTTTTGAGTTCGTTGATTAGCAATGAATTCTTCGAGCGACGTAAGACCGTCAGTATAGTGACTGATAGCATTCTCTAAATCAAGGAAAGTCATAAAAGAACCTTGATATCAAAGAGCTTGTTTGTTGTTTAATATAGTATGGCTCATTCTCATCAAGACTGAAAATCAACCCGATCGCAAAAATTATTTTCTCTCCTACTCCCCCTTTAGATTAGGCATCTTGCCACCGTTGGGAATTAGTGAGTTGGCGCAGTCGGTAAAAATCAATAGCGTCAGCTAATAGGGTTTTGTCCTCTGATTGGGGGCGGTATCCGGGTTTGAGGATCATGAGAGAGGGAGAGGGAGAGGGTGAGGGGGGGAGGGGGTGAGGGGAGTCAGATTTTTACCTTATATTGATATAGTTTAAACTAGTGGGAAGAGAAGGTTATCGTTGTAAGCAACCCCGGTCTAAAGACACGGAGCTTCAGCTATGAAATTAGCGAAAGCTGTGCTTACCCGCCTAAGTCCCCTGCGGACTACGTTATCGGCAAGAGTTAAAGAACCTACCAGTGGATGCTCCCGCTAGTCCCCTGCTCTAGAACCAAAAAGTTAAACAGTTTTAAGGTCACTGAAACAGTGCTTTTTGGATAGTTACCGACCGATAACATTGGCAAAGCTAACTTTACCCGCAAGGGAAAATTGGAGACAACCATATCTCCATGGAGGGGCAACCATACCCCTCCACCCCGAAAGGGGTAGGCGGTTAAAACCGCTATTGTGCGTTCCTCTCGGCTCTAAAGAGACAGAGTTTCCCGCAACGGAGGATATCTGATGAAAACTGCATTTATTATTCTCACCGCTGTTCTTGCTACAATTAGCTTAACCCGGCAACTTTCTGCTCAAGCACGAACCCCAGCTCAAGAGTTTTTTGAGCAAGGATGGCGAGAATTAGAGCAACAAATTCAGATTCTTCAGGGAGAACAGAGGAACTCAGAGGAGAACTCTCAACAGCAAGAATCCGAACCTTTGTTGCAAGTTAATCCTTCTGCGTCTCCCGAAGCCAATCCAACGCCAAATGAGGTAGAAAGTCCATCCCAGAGACCTGATGATCAAAGGAACAACATCCGTGAAAATTAGTTGATACTCCGCCGCTTAAAACACGGCGGATTCTAAAATGCTACCTGTTAAATCCCTGAGCCATCCAAAAACTGTTGAATGGTCTTGTCACGGAGGCTACAACTCTGAGTTGCAGAAGCACAAGCCTCTAGAAAATCAATCTGCGACTCGCTGAGGGAGGGTTTTGAAGATTGGTTATTCATCAATGCTTCAACTTGTTGTTCGAGTGTCTCAATTCGATCCAGTAAAGCGCGAATCACGGTGGCTTCAGAATCAGGAAGACTGCCATGTTCTAGGGGATTAACCCGAACTCCAGAACGATATACAATTCGACCCGGTACACCAACTACAGTACAATCAGAAGGAACATCGCGCAATACGACTGAGCCTGCCCCAATCCGGACATTATTGCCGATTTGGATATTGCCCAGAACTTTAGCACCACCCCCCACTACTACATTTTCTCCGAGGGTGGGATGGCGTTTACCGCATTCTTTCCCCGTACCACCGAGGGTGACACCTTGGTAAATGAGACAGTAATCACCAACAATAGCAGTTTCTCCAATCACCACACCCATGCCGTGGTCAATGAAGACACCCTTACCAATGGTGGCACCGGGGTGAATTTCAATGCCTGTCAAAAATCGGGAAAACTGAGAAATTAGGCGGGGGATGAAGGGAATCCCGATGTCATGCAACCAATGACAGAAGCGGTGGAACAGCAGTGCTTGTAAACCGGGGTAGCAGAACAATACCTCCAGCCAGTTGCGGGCGGCTGGATCACGATCAAAGATGATGCGGAAGTCAGCAAGGAAGGTAGATAACACGAGTGAGTTAGAAAAGTGTTAAGGATAAACAACTCACTGACTATCTTATCGCTCTTGGTTACTCTCGCACACTCAAGGTGTAATTCCAGTTTTGACCCGGATTAATTGAACCCACCCAGACGCTATATTCCCCCGCTTCCAGGTTTGATGCCTCTACGCTAGCGTCTTTCTTTGACCCGGTATCATCGCCACACAGAGCAACGCCATTGGGGCCTTTAATGACTAGAGTAGTATCATTTCCACCACTATTGACTTTTATACTCAGTTTGGGAAAGTCTTGCTCTAAGACGAGTTTGTGATCTGGAGTTTCATCGCCATAACCCAGGCAGGGGGTATTATTGCGATCGCGGTTAACTAGGGACGGCAAGGAATACGATCCACCTGTATTCCCTGCCACCATTCCCGACTCTGGGGGAAAACCCAATGCGATGGTCAAATTGGCAAAATTTGTTTGGGCTACAACGGGTGTAGCGCTTAGGACGGCTACTAAACCAATGAGTGTTCGATAATTAGATAATCCTAGCATATGTCTCGCCCTCCTAAAAACTTTGGTACTTATACCCTTTGGGATTTTGGATTTGGGATTTTGGAAGAGTTACTCTATAGACTTTCAGTAACTCGTCTGTTACATTTTTTTTTTAATGGCTATTAAGTGTTGCGCCTCAGTTCCGTACTGATGGGACAGATCTTAAGACTGTCTACTCTCTTTATACCGAATTCTGAGTAATTAGATAGCGTAGGAGGTGACAGTTGACTCTCTGCCACATGGAGTGGGGAGATGGGGGATGTTTTCTGTGGGTAATTAACTGGAAATGACAGCCTATGCCTCTAATTATTTTAATTGGATTACTTTTAATCAACAGTTGGCTATTTGCGGAAGTTCTTGTCTTGTTTCCTATAAATATTTTGAATTCATTCAAACCCGTTAGTTCTCTAATACTAGTGATTGTCGTATTGGGATTTTTCTGGTGCTTTGGAGACGACTGACTATTTTCTTCCCACTCCCCACTCCCCACTCCCCACTTTCAAGTTAAACGTGTACTAATAAACGAGAGATCGACATTGCCAAAATTGGTTACTAAAGCAATGTTTAAGTTTTCCATCAATTCAATCAGCCATAGGATATCATCAATAGATTGAGATTCGTAGTGGTTAAATAAGATAGAGAAACGCTTTTCTAAATCGGGTTTGACTTGATGAGAGAGAAGGGCAATTTTGAGTAACAATCCTGTTGTTTGCACAGTGCCGTTATTATCTAGTAGATTGGTAAATTCTAGGAGTTCGCTTGTGTCCGGACTTTTGACCAAGAAATTGAATAGTTGGCTACAGGTTCGCACCAATAAGAAGTCGTTAACTTTCTGAGTATCAAATTCAGTTAAGGTGGTTCTCAGATGCTTGGATAAACGCTGACTGAAACGTTTATTAAACTCATGTCCACCATCTTGAGCTTTGATAGAGGTCATCAGGTATTCATATAAATCCTTTTTAAAGGCTTGATAAGATTGCGTCTGAACGGTGTGAGTTAGAAAGCCTTTAGCTAACTCTCGATAGGTATAGGAACCTTCAACTTTGCCAGCAAATTGCTTGAGTGCTAAAAATAGTTTAGCATCGGCTAATCGAGTAGGATTCGGTACGGGGGGAATTTGCATTTCCTTTTGTCGCATCAAATACGTTGCGTACTGCGATAAATTGACTCCAAATTGATGTTGCCGTTCGGCTTGAAGTTGGCGGATAGTTTCTTGTTCCTCAATTGAACAGCCTTCGGGTAATAAACAATGGAGGTATAAGAAGGGATATTGTCCAATTAATTCCGATAAGATTGTCCGATTAGGTTGGGGTAATTTGACGACTTGGACTAATCGTTGTAGACTGCGATATTGCTGACTTTTAGTAAATTTTTGGAGGAGTTCTTGCAAGCGTGAATTGGCATAATTGTGAATTATAGGACTTTCAAAAAGGGCAATTAACTCTGCGATCGCGGCTTCTTGTTTGGGAGGTAAGCGCCAGTGGTTAATTAAAATGTGGCAGCATCGATAGAGAACAGGGATAAAGTCTTGATCGGCGTGTTTTGCAACAGTCAGTCTGTAAACGGCGGTTGAGATCCGGATTTCGGGGTAGCCTGTCCCTTCAATAAATAGCTTGCGGCAGCGTTCAATTAACTGCGTAGGTGACTCTTTTTCAACACATTGAAGTAGGTGTTTGTAGAGGATTTCTGGTTCTGGTTCTGCTGGATCAATCGTTGCTAATGAGGGAAGTGCGTCAAGTTGTTGTCTGACCCAACGGCGATCAAATACAGATTCATAAATGCGGTTATAAACTTTTAAGATACCTCCCCGTTTAACGACTAATCCTGAGAGTCGCAATTCCATTTGTTCTGGACTGTTATTAGCGGCGACTTGACCCCAGCGTAGAATTTGCTGATAAAGGCTGAGAAGATGGCGGGTACTCTGTCCTCTTCTGAGAATGCGATCGCGGATGGTTCTGAGATGTTCGGGTTCGTCGGTTGCTTCCCAATTGTTAATTAAATTCTGACGCACGAGTTGTTCTACCCAGTCAGAAATTTGAGATTTTGAATTCCCTCCCTTTGGGATTAACTTACTGATAATTTTTGGAGAAAAATGCTCTCCTTTTCCTTTATTACTATAACCATCGGCTTGCTTTAAAATAACTTTACAGAGTTTTTGAGTAAGAAAAGGTTGGCCGCCTGTCCATTCTAATATTTCCTGGATTACTGCTTGAGAATCGCTGACTTTTCCTTCTAATCCTTCAGCTAAGGGTTGTGCTTCTGCTAATTCAAAACCACACAACTCAATCCCCTGACCAATGGTAAACGGTATGCCATTGGTATCTCGAATTAAATCTGAAGGTGTTGCAACTCCCAGCAAGGTAAAGGTCAAACGCTTATATTTAGGTTGATCAGCACGTTGGTTATAGCAAGCTTGAATTGCGGCTAAGAAATCATCTTTGAAACTTAAGCGGAGAATACTATCAATTTCATCTAAAAAAATGACTAAATTTTGAGGAATTAACTCTAACAATACCTCGCCAATAAATTCACTCCAACGCTTAACTGGAGAGAGAATTTCGTGATCGCGCCACCAGGTTACAATATCTATATGGTCTAATAAATTGAGGCTATTTGCCAAGGTGTAGGCTATTCCGGCATACCACTGATCTGGGGTAATATCCTGACAACCAATCGCACTTAAATCGACTTCAGCACAGGCAATTCCTTCAAATTGCAAGCGTTGCATTGTTCGTACCCGCAGACTCGATTTCCCCATTTGTCGGGAGTTAAGAACATAGCATAATTCTCCAGCTTTGAGAGCATTATAAAGCTCAGAGTCAGCCTGTCGTACCACGTAGCTTGGCGCATCAATGGGTAGACAGCCACCGACTTGATAGTCATACACTGAGTTTTGAGTTAGGGTCATGGTATGCACCTTCATTCGGGCAGAAATAATAAAAATAACCTGAAAATAGCAGATTGAAAATAGGAGTTATTCGATTGAACGCTGACTGCTGGTAACTGATACTAAGTTGCAGTCAAAGATAGTGGATAGGGAGGACAAGGAGGACAAGGAGG
>DNGI01000482.1:12899-18202 GCA_003486645.1 Cyanobacteria bacterium UBA11370
GAGGACAAGGAGGACAAGGAGGATAGGGAGGATAGGGAGGATAAGGAGGATAAGGAGGATAAGGGAGATAAAGGGGAGAGAAATTACTATGTATGAACGCAGTATGAATGCAACTTGATATGAAGGCTTACCTTACGTTTATTTATATCTCTGACGGTTGAGAGGTTATGCAACACTGCCAAAAATTATATATTATGAGCAAAAAAATTCAGAAATTTTCAATAGTCTGAACTCCTTCTTCAATTAGGTGATGACGATGTTAATGTTAGATCGAGCTATTGATAGGGATTTGTTGATCGCTTCTCCTGAGATGTTCGTGAGTGAGGCGATCGCTTCGATGAATCAGACACAAGCAAGCTATGTTCTTGTGGTTGAACAGGAGCAATTAGTAGGGATTTTTACCGAACGAGATGTTGTTAAACTGATAGCTTCAAAGGTATCTATAGAAGGACTAGTGATCACTGAGGTAATGACTCAAAATCCCATCACTCTATCACTCAGTCCTAGGCTGGATATCTATTTTGTTCTCTCTTTGCTGCGACAACATCAGATTCGTCATTTACCAATTATAGATGACTTGGGTCAGCCTGTTGGAATTATTAACATTTCGAGTATTGGGCAAGTTTTTGATTTTATTTTACAAAGTCAAATTGAAGAACAAACTGCTGAACTTTCAACAGAGAATGCACAGCTAGAACAGGAAATCCAAGAGTGTAAACTCATACAAGAAGAACTGAGTGAAAATGAAAAAGCATGGCAGTTAAGTCAAGAACGGCTTGATAGTATTCTGAGTTGCATAGATGATGCTGTTTGGTCATTTAATCCCCAAATCAATAAGCTGCTTTATCTCAATTCTGCGGTTGAGAACGTTTATGGTAGAAGTTTATCAGAATTTTTTAATAACTTGAATCTCTGGCAAGATGTTATTTATCCTGATGACTGCGCTAAGGTTGAATCAGCCAAACTCCTCTTGCTTGAAACGGGTAGCCAAGACTTAGAATACAGAATTTTGCGTCCGGATGGAGAGGTGCGTTGGATTCACGATCGCGCCTATGTTATTTACGATACTCATAACAATCCAATCCGTATCAATAGTATCGCTACCGATATTAGCCAGCGCAAGCAATTAGAAGTTGAGTTACTTTATCGTACTGCGGAACTTCAGGGAATTGTTGATAATGCAATAGATTTTATTGTCCGTTTTGACCGCCAACTTCGGCATCTATTTGTTAACCGTGCGTTAACGATAGCAGCAGGAATTCCGTTAGAAAATTATTTGGGTAAAACCAATGAAGAATTAGGGATGCCGTCTGAACTTTGTGAGTATTGGAACCGCCATTTACAAGAGGTATTTGAGACGGGTGAACCGAAAGAGATTGAATTTGAATTTGAGACAGTTAATGGTTTACGTTCATTTCACGCTAGGATTGTACCAGAACGGTGGGAAAGTGATCAGGTAGAAACGTTATTATCAATTACTCGTGACATCACCAAGTTAAAGCAGGTTGAAAAAGAACTGAAAAATCTAGTCATTCGGGAACAAACTGCTCGCACTGAAGCTGAAGTAACACGAAAGCATTTAGCGAATACCTTAGAAAGTATTAGTGATGCTTTTGTTGCGCTGGATAACGAGTGGCGCTACACCTATGTAAACGAAAAAGCGGGGCAACTTTTTAATATACGACCCGAAGATCTAGTTGGTAAAAATATATGGGAACAATTTCCGGAAGGTATTGGACAAACTTTCTATCATGCTTACCATAAAGCTCTTAGAGAACAAATATTTATTGAATTAGAAGAATACTTTCCCCCTTGGGATCGTTGGTTTGAAAATCGTATTTATCCAACACCCGATGGCTTATCGATTTTTTTTCAGGATATTAGTGAACGCAAATGTACAGAATTAGAATTGCAAAAAACGCATCAAAAACTAGTCTTTCATGTTGAGAATTCACCCCTCGCTGTTGTGGAATGGGATACAGAATTTCGCCTACAATATTGGTCAGAGCAAGCTGAAAAAATTTTTGATTGGAAAGCCGAAGAAGTAGTCGGCAAAAACTGGCAAGATTGGCAATTTGTATTTGAAGCCGATGTTGAGTTTGTGAAGCAGTTTACCATGGAAATGCTGCAAAATAAAGTACCTCGAACAACAGTTTGTAATCGCAATTATAGGAAGGATGGTTCTGTTGTTTACTGTGAATGGTACAACTCTGTGCTGTTTGATCAAGCAGGAAATGTGTTGTCAATTTGGTCACTGATACAGGATGTTAGCGATCGCAAACGTGCAGAAGAAGCGTTAGCCAAGAGTGAGGAGTTGTTTCGTCAGTTAGCTGAAACGATTGACGAAGTTTTCTTTATCTATCCGATGGATTACAGCCAATTACTCTACATTAGTCCGGCTTACAAACAGATTTGGGGACGCAGTTGTGAAAGCCTTTATCAACAGCCTCATTCTTGGTTAGAAGCTGTGCATCCCGATGATCTCGATGACGTACAATGCAGTCTCGAACAACAGAATGAAGGTGAAGGGTTTAATACAGAGTATCGGATTATTCGTCCCGATGGTGCTATCCGCTGGATTTTGGCGCGTAGTTTTATTATTTTAAATTCGGAAGAAAAAGCGTACCGTGTTGTCGGTGTCGCCAAAGATATTACGAAACGCAAACAAGCCGAACTTGCTTTACAACAGTTGAATCAGGAATTAGAAAATCGAGTTAAAGGACGAACTCAGGAATTAGAACAATCTCAAGCCATTCTACATGAACGTGAAGAAATGTTTCGCCAGTTAGCAGAAACTATCGATGAGTGTTTCTTCTTACATTCGATAGATGGACAGGAATCACTCTATGTTAGTCCGGCTTATGAGAAAATTTTTGGACGCAATTGTCAACGACTCTACGAGGAACCAAATTCTTGGTTAGAAGCCATTCATCCTGAAGATCGCCATCGCATCTTAGCCGCCTTTATTAAACAAAGCCAGCATCAAGGAAATATTGATGAAGACCATCGGATTGTGCGACCGGATGGTACAATTCGCTGGGTTAGTGTTCGGACTTCTTATGTATTCAATGAAGCGGGACAACCCTATCGAGTGGCGGGTATTGCTCAAGATATCACCGAACGTAAACTTGCTGAACACGAACTAGAAAAAAGTAAGCGATTTATTGAACGTATTGCTGATGCGTCTCCCAATATTTTATATATCTTTGATTTGGAAGAACAGTGCAATATCTACAGTAATCGTAATATTGGAACGGTTCTAGGCTACAGTCCAGGAGAAATTCAAGCAATGGGTTCAACGCTGATGCCCAGTTTAATGCACCCGGATGATTTTACAAGCTTTCCTGAGAATATCCAACGAATTTATGCCGCCGCTGATGGTGAAATTCTGGAATTTGAGTATCGTATGAGAGATGCTAATGGTACATGGCATTGGCTTTCTAGCCGCGAAACTATATTTGCTCGAAAATCGGATGGGACAGTTAAGCAAATTATTGGTGCAGCAGAAGATATTAGCGATCGCAAACACAAAGAAGAACAAATTCGTGCGTCTCTGGCTGAAAAAGAAGTATTACTCCGGGAAATTCATCACCGAGTTAAAAATAACCTTAATGTTATCCATAGCTTGCTGAATATGCAGGCGCGAACTCTCCAAGATAAGAGTTTAAAAAATATCATTTTAGATAGTCAAAAACGCCTACAAACCATGGCATTAATCCACGAACAGCTTTATCAATCCGAAAATCTCGCCCAAATTGACTTCGGCGAATACATCCATCGTTTAGTCCGCAATTTGTTCGCCGCCTCTAATCTAAATCCTCATGTGATTCAAGTTGAGATTCAGGCAGAACCCGTGGCATTAAATCTAGAGACGGCAATTCCTAGCGGTTTAATTATTAACGAATTGTTGACAAATTCATTTAAATATGCTTTTCCTGATGGTCAATCCGGTAAGATCTGTGTTAGATTCCATCAGGATCACGATCAACGATTGCACTTAACCATTAGCGATAATGGTGTCGGCATCCCAAGTGATTTTGATTGGGACAAAACAGCTTCTCTAGGGATGCGATTAGTTCGTATTCTCATCCAGCAGCTTAGAGCAACTTGCGAGGTAGTTCAACAGAACGGAACCAGTTTTCATCTAACCTTTAACCAAATTAAATGACGCGAGAGTATGACTCAAGTCAAGAAAATCTTGATCGTCGAAGACGAATTCATTCCCGCCTACGATCTCTCAGATAACTTGGAACACCTGGGATACCAAGTAACAGGAATTGTGGATACGGGAGAAAGTGCTATTGAAGAAGTCACTCAAAATCCTCCAGATTTAATTTTGATGGATATCAAACTCAGAGGTGAGATGAATGGCATACAAGCAGCGACTCAAATTCGGGAGCGGGAGTATGATATTCCTGTGGTGTACTTAACGGCTTTTAGCGATGATGCTACCCTCAAACAAGCGGCTATGACTGCACCTTACGGCTACCTCACAAAGCCAGTTAAACCGGAAGATATTCGTGCCACAATTGCGATCGCCTTAAGTAAACATGAAGAAGATGCTAAAATACGATCCATTCTCGCTGAAGAAAAAAAACTCAACGAATTGAAATCTCAATTTCTCGCTACCGTTGCTCACGATCTCCGTACACCTTTAACTAGTATTTTAATTTCCTTAGAGTTGCTACAGCGCTATGACGAGCAACTAAGCGAAGCGAAAAAAACCAAATATTTTGGACGAATTCAAACGGTCATTAAAACGATGACGACACAAATTGAAGAATTATTATTAGCTCATCAAGCTGAATCTGGGAAACTTTCCTTCAATCCTGAACCAATAAATGCTATTACCTTCTGTCAAAACTTACTCGAAAACTTCCAAACTAGTGCAGTAGACAACTATCAACTCCGCTTTAGTAATCAAGGAGATTGCACCCAGATCAGCCTTGATCACAGTCTATTAGGACATATCCTTAATAATCTAATTTCTAATGCCATCAAATATTCCCCTCAAGGCGGGACGGTTAATCTCAATCTTATCTGTGAATCCGATCAGGTAATTTTTCAGGTTCAAGATCAAGGGATCGGAATGCCATCTGGGTATTTAGAGAAACTATTTCAGCCTTTTGAACGCGCTGGTAACGTTGGCAATATTAAAGGTACAGGCATTGGATTATACATTGTTAAACAAGCTGTAGACCGACATCAAGGTACGATCAATGTTGAGAGTAAAGTTGGGGTTGGTACGACATTTACTATTAGTCTTCCAGTGGTTAGAGGTTAGGGGAGTGGGGAGTGGGGAG
>DNGI01000482.1:18396-18936 GCA_003486645.1 Cyanobacteria bacterium UBA11370
GGAGTGGGGAGTGGGGGGAATTTTTCAATACACATCTCCCATAATTAAGTTAAACTTTTTGCAAAACTATTGACGTTGTATAATTATTGTAGTTGAAGAATTAGAAGAGTTTTAACGTGTTAACATTACAAACAGTAAGGGATAACTTATGAGTGGATTATTCGACATTTTGCGAAAGATTAAAACCCGACCCGGAATGTATATTGGTCGTCCCTCTCTCAGTGATCTGTTTATGTTTTTGGTGGGCTATAAAACCGCTAGACGAGAATTGGGAATTGAGCCGAGTGAACAAGAGGTTGAGTTTTATCGAGAGTTTCAGCCTTGGATACAGAAAAGATTTAATGTACAAACGGTGAATTCATGGGCTAAGATTATTTTACTTTATTCTGTAGATGAAAAGGAAGCGTTTACCTATTTCTTTAAGCTGCTAGATGAATTTTTGGTGCGGGATAATAATTTAGCTGTTAATCAGGGTGATGAAAGCCAAAGGGGAGTTGAGGTAAGTCCTAGTATTCCGAATTGACCAAAAACGGGGTGTGG
>DNGI01000047.1:0-64388 GCA_003486645.1 Cyanobacteria bacterium UBA11370
ATTCATACGTAGTACTTTCTGTCCCCTTGTCCCCCTTGTCCGCCTTGTCCTCCAAGTCTTTCCTATCTGCTATCTTTGACCGCAACTTGGTATTACAACCCTGTTCTTCGGCTGGTAAAAGAGCTGAAAGTCAAAGCTTTAGTCATGATCCAACCGAGTTTGCGAGCTGGGGGATAGATCAGGCATATTAAATAATCCGTAAATGAATAGGAAATAACTGATGCTAGAGCTGCACCATTTTCTTGGTAATGGGGAATCAGCCAAAAATTGAGGAGAATATTCATCAGAGCGCCACAACAGGTAGAAACTAAAGCAAAAACTGTATATCCTTCGGTAACAATCCAAACTCCCTTAACCCAGCCGAAAAAACCAAATACGGCTGACCAAATGTAGATTGCCAATACAGTAGCCGCCGCTGCATACTGTGACCCAAAGATGACAACAATAATCAACTTTGACAAAAATGTCATCGGTAGGGCAATCCCAAAACTTATTATTACCATTAAATTAAAAAGCTTTTGCAGCTTGTTATAGTAAATCGTCTCACTCTGCTGCTTGGATTTGACAATTGAAGGCGTAACAGAATTGACAATAGCAATGGCGAAAAAATACCAAATTTCTGCGATCCGGACTCCTGCTGAATAAATTCCAACCGACTCATCGCCGACTAATTGCCCTAGCATAATCTGATCGATACGCATGTAGAGCATAATGGCTAGATTAGAAATAATTAGCGGCCAACTCTGATGCAGCAGAGTTTTGATTTGTTGCCAATTGACACGCCAACTCAGAAGGCTTTCTCCCTTGACTTGATAGGCGATCGCTAACCCCACTCCACCGATAGCACTCTCTACCACTAAAACCCATGCAAAGCTAATGAGGGGAGCTTGGGTTTGGATCAAGATAATTCTTGCCAATGTTGCCAGGATAAAAGCCGTATTTTTGGCAATGACAGTATATTTTGATTTAACCTGTGATTGAAACCAAAAATCAATCGTATTGAAGGCATCAAAAAGGGTGACAGCCGCTATAATTGTGACCAGCCATAAAGTTAGTTGATCGCCAGGACGTAGCCAACCAATCATGCTAGTTGTCAAGGCTACTGTAACTAGGCTACCAATTAGTTTTAGAATTAAAGTAGTCCCTAAAATTTTATCTCTATAAGTTGGCTTGCGAACGATATCACGCACCACAATCTGATCTAACCCCAAGCTAGCCAGCACGGCAAACAAGGCAACAAACGCACTCGCGTAGTTGAGTAAACCAAACTGTTGTGGTCCTAAATAACGGGCTACCCAAGCACCAACAATCAGTCCCATGCCCATGCGTAAAACGCGATCGCCCGACAACCACCCTATATTGGTGAGAATCTTGCGAAGCTCTGGGCTAAGTTTTTGAGTTGTTGCATTCAATTTATTCAGCATAATTAATAAGGTATGAAAGGAGTCAGAACGCAGGAACCAGAATTCAGAATAACGCCAGCCACGAAGGCGTAATTTTTAAACAAAGAGAGAATTAAATTGATTAGACTTCTGATTACGAGTGCATCTGAATGAGTCGATTGGCGATCGCTTCAACAAAGCCATCACTGTTACGCTCTTTTACAACCATTTCGTAACCCCGTTGAGCCTGAGCTTGAGCCTCTTGGGGATTATTTAATAAATGGAGGATCGCTTGTTGTAATCCCGTCACATCTCCAGGATTAACGGTGGTTACAATGCCTAGAGTTTCAAGGTATTGGCTCATACCGCGTGTTCGGGTAACTATAACAGGTCGCCCACAGGCTAAAGCCTCATGCATTACTGTAATTCCAGCAGCAAACTTATTTTCTACAAGGCTAATAACCACGATATCAGCATCACGATATAGCTGTACTAAATCTGGCCATTCATAGAACTGACAGGACATATTATCGGGCAGCACTTTCGGGAATCTTTGTGACTTAGGAAGCGCATATTCTTCTTTGAGTTTCGCGGTAGAAAAACCACTAATTTTTACGTCAATATCTAAATTTTTGGTCGCTTCAGCGAGAGTTAGGTAGTCTCGTTGTTCCAACCCCACACTCATGATCAGCGGACGTGCTTTGTTGCTTGAAGCCGAACCAGGCGTAAAAAATTTTACATCTGTTTGATCGGGGAATAACCAAACTCTTTCTTCAGATAGATGCAGGTAGCGACGCAAAAAATTAGCTTGAAGAGGGGCAGGGGTAATAAATAAGTCAATCTTGTTAGCTAATCCGTAGAGCTTCAAAGATAAGCGTGTGCGCGGTCGATCTGAATTGTGGACAACGACGGCTATTTTGGGGCGATCGCGTTTAGCACCGCAAAGTGCAGCAATAGGATATCCGATATCTTCACCAGGACAGAAAATTAAATCATCACAGGTAAGATGCTTTGATAAAACACGAGCTAAAGCCCATTGCTCTGGACTATTTGAACCTAGCTTGCCGCGTATTTTATCGATAGGTAATATCGGATTTCCCCTCGGTTTGTGGATGGTTGCTCCTAGGCGTTGGCTCAACTGCCACATACTATGTCGAGGGCATTTCCCCTGAGTGGCATCTTGTGCCATACTCTCTAGGTCAATCGCACGAATTAGGGCTATGTGGTACTTCAATGGTTTCTCCTTGTTCAATGCACCTGATTGCTTTTAATCTAGATTGTGTCGGTTAAATTGTTCATCTGAACCTTTCTTTTGACAAACTTAATTATTGCCTCTCCTTGTGTCTCTCAGCTCAGGAGATAGTACTCCTATTTTGAAGAGAGATCGCTTACAAGGCAATGGGTTATCTATTTGGTGTCTGCAAAAAATATCCCGATGTGTTGCTTCTTTTTGTCGCCAATATTAAGCAACTTTGTATTCTGGGTAACATCCGTTATATACATTACCCTTGTGCTTCTAACTAGGGCGATCGCTCTTTCCAATCTGGCTCTTGATCAGACCGATATTTTTGCTTATAAGTTTAGTTTTGTAAAAAGTCTATTGACAGAAATAGTTTTTAAGTGGATTACTATTTAATTAAGAATCAATCTCGCATCTACGTTATCTTTATAAGTCAATGACTAGTAGTAATAGCAGCGAAAAAAACTTGATCCTTGGTTTAGTCAAGGGGTATAACTTTGAGCAGATCAAACCCTTTCTTGTCTCTTTAAAGAAATCTGGCTACCAAGGTGATATAGGCTTCGTGGTATCGGAGTTAAGTCCATTAACTCTAGCTGCGCTTCAAGATTATGCCGTGAATTTATATCCGTTTAAAGAAATAAATTTTATTGTACCCTTTTTAACAAAAAGCGGGAAAATTGAAATTCGTGCGCTTCCTCTGTATAAGCTCTTGACTAAAGCCTATTTTTTAAACCGGATCAATTATTTATGGTCAAATTTATTGGTCAATATACTGGGAGCTTTATCTCCAGAGAAGGAGTTTATTATTAAATCCAATATTACCAAAAGATTTGTCAATACGAGCTGTGTAAGATACCCACTTTATTATTTATATTTGTCACGCTATGGCCAAAACTATTCTAAGATTATGCTGACGGATGTCCGAGACGTTTTGTTTCAAAGAAATCCTTTTGATTTTGAATTCGAGGATGGCTTATGTTGTTTTCTTGAAGATGAAGGGCAAACGATTGGTTCCAGTGAAGGGAATATGGCATGGCTTCGTCAAGGATTTGGCGATCGCATTATCAGCCAGATTGCAGATAAAGGTATTTCCTGTTCAGGAACAACGATTGGCAGCCATGCTTCTATCATGCGTTATTTAGAAGCGATGGTGAATACCTTGCTCAAACTTAAAGCTCATCCTTGGGGAATCGATCAAGGTGTTCATAACTATATTCTTTACCAAGGCTTAGTTAAAAATGTCAAATTTTATAAGAATTTTCAGGGACCTATTTTAACAATTCATTATCTTAACGATGAAACCCTTCGGTTTGATAAGCAAGGATTCCTGATTAACGAAGATGGCAGCATTATTAATGTCCTGCATCAGTATGACCGACTAAAGCCTGAGATCAAAAATAAAATACTTGTTTATCGGGACAGTGAATGTACAACTTGAGTAAATAAGGTTATTTTACTGTTATTCTATTCAGAATTACAAATGAACTCAAGCTGAAGTTAGTGATAATCTATAAATTTGACTTTATAAGCTATGAATGAGAGTGAATATAAATTTAAAAAGATTATAGCATTGCTCATTAGTGCCATCCCTTTAAATTTCTTACGAATCTTACTATACAGAATTTTGTTTAAGTATCAAATTTCTTTTTCATCTAAAATTGGACTGTTTACCCGAATAGTAGTCGATGAAGCGAGGATTGAAAATAGCATTATAAAACAATTCAATCAGTTTATTGGTCCTTATACCTTAGAAATTAATGACGGTAGCTATATTGGAAATAGGAATACGTTTCAATGTGGCTTCTGGGTGTTTAAATTTAAGGATTATGCGAGGAAATGTAAAATCGGCAAAAATGCCTTCATCAATAATTTACATTATATAGATACTACGGGCGGTTTTGAGTTAAAAGATAACTCCTGGATAGCCGGTCGTCAGAGTGAATTTTGGACACATGGGGCTGGTGTAGTTGATCGATCTATTTCTATCGGAGAAAATTGCTACATTGGTTCCGGTGTTAAATTTGCACCAGGGAGCTTAATCGGAAAGAATAATTTGGTTGGTTTGGGTAGCGTTGTCACCAAAAAAATTAATCTTGAAAATACTTTAATTGCTGGGAATCCAGCAAAAGTTGTTACAGAAAATTATATGTGGCAGCATCGATTGTCGAGTGAAGACTAGGGGCTAGGGGTTATACCAATTTTCTCAATACCTGCTACAGTTGCTATTTTGACTCCCCCCCTTACTTAAAAAAGGATCAAAAGCTATATTATTATTTAAAGGTTAAAACTCATGACATGAAAACTACTATCAAGAAAGTCACTTCTGTCCTGCTTATGTGGCTGTTCACCGTTTTTGCATTTGTGATTTTGGCAGTTTCTACGGTTGTATTAGCGATCGAATCAATGGTTTCGGCAGTCTTACCACCCGCAAAAGCGGTAAAAAAAGCTAGAAAGATCTGACCTCAGAGACCAGCGAAATACTCATAGGCTCCGATATCGTACTCGTCGTCTAAGGGTCGGGTCGAACCTGCATAATCATTAGTCACCTGAGTCACTCGGCTACCCGCCTCGATCAGAGGTGAACCTGCTTTTAGCCTGTAATCTCTTGCTGTCAAAGTACCTGGTTTAACCAGCATTGGATTAGCGTTCACATCACCATTACCTGCGCCCGATCCGGCGCTGCCTCCATACCAGGCATTGTGATGGAACTGCAAGGCAGAATCAGCAGAAAATTGGGTCATCTGAACATCATTAACCTGATAGAAGATGTTGTTAGTAAATACCGTCTTATTATGACCCGCATCCTCATCAATATTAATTAGCCCCCTTGTGCCTTTATAAAACGTGTTATTGGCAATGAGCATATTCTTCATACCACCACCGCTTTTATAGTTGCCATAGTAGAAGCCCCACCCTCCGCCAATCACAATATTATTGATAATCTTGTTGTTTTGTAGCTGATATTTGCCGCCTTCATTCGCTACTTGAATGCCGACGGCTGGATGCCCAAAGCGGTAATAGGTAGAGTTATTTGTGGTGTAGATTAAATTTCTCTGCACCGTAGCATTGCCCACACCATCTAGATAAATCTCCACACTATAGTTATCGTAAACCGTATTACCCGAAATCAAGATATCGGAACCCCACAAACCAATTCCCTCGCCGTGGTTTTCGTAGACTTTATTATTAATGACCTGAATATTATCAGAACCACTGGCAGTAATGCCATTGCCCCAATTCCCACCAAAATCATTATGGGAACTGTTTTTGAGATTGGTGTGGTAAACCGTATTGCCCTCAATCAGAATATCTGTAACCTGCTTGAGGTTATCGTGTCCGACATAAATTCCTATACCGTTAATATCATGAACAACATTGTTCAGCAGCTTGATATGATTGCCGCCCCAAACCGTTAACCCAGTACGCGGGGCGTTACGAATTTCCAGGTTTTTGATGTCGATATATTCGCCACCGATCGCAATCGGATCTTTGTTTGTGGGTAGATTGCTGCCATCAATAATTGCTCTTTCTCCAGAGTAGGACTCAAACGCAATTGGGGCAGAGGCAGTTCCCTTATTTCCTATCCATATTTCCTTAGTTGGGTAGTAGGTTCCGCCACGGATATAGATGGTATCTCCAGGTTGAGCCTTGTTAGCAGCATACGCGATCGTGGCAAACGGATACTGTTGAGTTCCAGAATTACTGTCACTACCGTTAGTTGCGACATAATAGGTATTAATTGCCATTGCCGCCTTTGGGTATTGGAGGTGAACGACTGTAATAGTAATGAAAAGGAATATACCCGTAAGCAACAGTATTTTTTGCCAGTACCTTTTCAAGGTTATTTTTTTGTTGAGCAAATAACGGAGGGAGGATAAGACATTTAGTTTGCGTAAAGATGGCTGTGTTTTAGACATTTTGTATTCCTTTGGTAGAAAGAATAAAAGTTAGATTTTATGTCTTTTGTTTCATTTATTAAACAAAAATAATGAAACAAAACCCATGAATTCATAAACGACTAAAATCTAACTTTTGTAATAATTTTATCCCTGAACTATTGATTCCTGAATTCTGCTGTCATTGGTAATCAAGTACCAGGGAAATATTCATAAGCTCCGATATCATGTCGCCGTTCTAAGGGTCGAGTTGAGCCTGCATAATCATTAGTCACTTGAGTGAGTGTACTCCCTTTGTCTCTCAAAGGCGAACCTGCTTTCAGCCTGTAATCTCTTGCGATTTTAGTACCTGGATTCACCAGCAATGGATTAGTCCTGACATCGCCGGAACCTGCCCCCAATCCGGCACTGCCTCCATACCAAGCGTTGTGATGAAACTTCAAGGCTGGGCTAGCAGAAAATTGGGTCATCTTGACACGATTGACTTGATAGAAGATGTTGTTGGCAAATACATTGTTGGAGTGACCGCCATCTGGATCAATTCGGATTAAACCAAAGGTTCCTTTATAGAAGGTATTATTAGCGATGAGTGTGTTTCTCATGCCGCCACTTCTGCCATAGTTGCCGTAGTAGAAACCCCAACTTGCTCCAATTACAATATTATTGATAATTTTGTTATTTTGTAACTGGTTTTGGCTAACTTCATTGGCAAGTTGAATTCCAGTTGCTGGTTGTCCAAACCGATAATATTGGCGATTGTTGTTCGTGTAGATTAAATTTCTTTGAACTGTAGCATTTCTAGCATTGTCTAAGTAAATTTCCACACTGTAGTTATCGTAAACCGTGTTATTAGAAATTAAGACACCGGAACCCCATAAACCAATTCCTTCCCCATAGTTCTCATAAACTTTGTTTCGGATGACTCGGATATTTCCAACTCCACTGGCTGTAATCCCTTGACCCCATCTACCTCCCTGATCATTAGGAGAACTGTTGTTGAGATTAGTGTGAAAAACAGTATTACCTTGAATGAGAATATCTGTAACCTGGTTCAAGTCATTATGGCTGACAAAAATACCTGTTATGGCAGTGTCATGAACGGTATTATTTAGGATTTTGATATGCTTGCCCCCCCAGACAGCAATCCCAAATTTGGTAGATTTTAAGACCTCAAAGTTATTGATGTTGATATACTCACCGCCGATATTGATAGCGTCAGTGTTAGGGGGTAGGTTCCTGCCATCAATAATTGCCCTTTCTCCGGGGTAGGATTGAAAGGTGATGGGATTAGAGGCAGTTCCTCGGTTCCCGATCCATATCAGTTTGGTTGGATAATATCTTCCACCACGGACATATACAGTGTCTCCAGGTTGAACCTTGCTAGCGGCATAAGCAATTGTAGCAAACGGGCGAGTTCTAGTTCCTGGATTGCGATCGCTGCCATTCGTCGCCACATAGTAAGTGGTAATTGCCATTGCCGCCTTTGGGTAGCGCAGGTTAAGTCCTATCACTGTAGTGAAAACAAGCATACCCAGAACCAGCACTATTTTTTGCCAATTCCTTCTCAACTTCATCTTTTTGTAGAGTAAAGATCCAGCACTGAGTAATGCGCTTGCTTTGCTTAAAATTTGCTTTGTTTTAGACATTTTCTGCTCCTTTTCCAATTCTTCTCTACTAACGTAATTTGCTCGTTATAAACCGAGGTATGGCTAATGGCTAATGGCTAATTGCTAATGGCTAATTGTTAATGGCTAATGGCTAATGGCTAATTGCTAATGGCTAATTGCTAATGGCTATATTGTTTATTTGCACTCTCCCATTAGTCATTAACCATTAGCTTGTCCTCTGCCCTGACAAGATAACTAGCAACTTGGGTTACTAATGGCGGGGTGTGGTCAGAAGTAGTTGGTAGAGAGCAAAAACCTTCCTTGTCCCCCTTGTCCCCCTTGTCTTCTTGAACACCAAGTAATTTTGACCACACCCCTAATAGCAATCTAAATCAACAGGTTTGAGCTAACAATTTACTTTTTAGGAAATAAAACCCTGCTCTCAAATAAATTTCTAGCTTTTCGGTTCGGGTTAGGGACGATAGATAACTTTTTACGAGTGGTTGATACTGGGGATCGATGCCTCCAGTTGCCTGACAAACTCCGATACCTGCACCCATGAGACAATGAGTGTACTGAGACAACCAACGGAATTTATCGCGCATCCAATAGGCATGAAGGATACAGATTCTCGCTGGTCGCCGTTTGTCATGAGTCATCGCATTGGCGTTATTACCATGTATCCTATAAAAGGATAATTCTTGCTCCAAAACAACACCTTTACTCAGCCCTAATGAAGGAAAGATTAGAAAAGTTTCATTGAGTAATGTGCTTTGGTCTTGCTCAGGTATTGGCAGAATTTGTTCTAGCAGAGAGCGCCTTAGAGAGATACCCGATGTAGAGGCGTAAGGAAATTTTTTGCCGGGTTTCCCTTTTTTGGTTTTTACTCTTAAATCATACTCACGTACTGAACCATCGTGTCTGGTTTTTCTAAGCGGTAAGTTATATTTGAAATCCTCTAACTGAATGTTGACAAACCGAAGGGCATGGAAACACCAACCTAAGTCTTGGCGATCGCCAAATGCCTTGACAACCTCTGCTACTTTTTCAGGAATAAAGAGATCGTCGGAATCCAAAAAGCAGATTATATCGCCTTTACTTGCCGCAAAACCTGCGTTGAAGGCAGAGACTTGTCCGCCCTTGGGCTTTAACACCGGAATAATTTTATTGCCATAACTTCTGATAATTTCTGGCGAGTTGTCGGTGGAACCATCGTCTACTACAATGACCTCGGTGTGGCTATACGTTTGATTCAGAGCGCTGTTAATTGCCCATGGTAAGAAGTGTCTGTAGTTGTGGTTGTTAATCAAGATGCTAACCAACGGTTTATCCTTCATGTTTTACCCCCTTAAAGCGTTTAATCAGAGTTCAGTTTTCATCAAATCTTGAGCTACAACAGTAGTTTGAATTTACTTCCTCAATCAATGATTATTCGATACGCCATAACAAAACCTCACTCTCTACCTGCCCAATCCACTTTTTAGTAGACGTATAAAGAGGAGTGAATTTATAGTTTTGCTCGTTTTGAAGATGAGCGATAATTTCAGCAGTTGGTCTTAATAAAAGCCTATTGCTAAATCCATCAAAAATTTGGGGCATATTGGGTTCCATCACCAACTCAAGCCGTACATCGGGTTTAAGGAGATGGCTAAGAGACAAGGCGTGAGTTGAAGCTCCCCAACCTCCGAAAATAACAAGCGGATGGGGGAGTTGATTAATAATTTGAGCGATGTGGAAATCATCATAACTGCCAGTCTTTGTCCACCACCCTGGAGTTTGAGAGATTATGGTACAAGAAAAAATTCCGCCGGATATCAGCACCGCAAAAACAAATCGCCCTAACTGCTGCCGCCAAATACTATTAGAAATAGATGTCATTTGGCTAGCGAGGAGATAAGCAACAGATAGTTGTACTCCCAAAAAGCTTGGGGTGATGTATCTGCTCACGGAACGGTACGATCCTAAAATTAGATCGGGAATCATTAGAGCGAGTGCTGGAACGGCAATTAAAGGCACTATAAATAACGCCGATTGTCGATTCGATCGCCAGAGAAAATAAATAGAATAGCTGATTAAACCAACCATAATTAATACAACCAATGCCTGGATTGAGTAAGCGAATAAATTATCAAAACCTAAATTGATAATTTTTTGGTCTTTGTCAGCATCGATAAAGTTAGCACTAAGGTTCCGAGCCGACTTGAGCAGTAAAGTCAACCGAGAATTAATCCCCAAAAAAGCCCAAGGCTTTTTCGTTCCCCAGCTTGTCGTACTCAGGACTTTAGAAAAACCATTAATCGTAAAAACAAACCAAGGTAAGAAAACGATAATTCCTAGTATCGAAGCGACTAAATAAGCTCTAACTGTTTTAGTCAAGCGCCAACCTTCAGTACCAATGACAGAAATAGCATGTCCTACACCAACACAACCAAAAAACAAATGGGAATAAAGTCCTAATGACACTGTTGCTGCATAGAACCCCCAACTAACTTTAGTTTTGAGTCGCATAGCTTGTACGAGTAGAGTTGTTGACAGCAACGTCATTACTGCCCATAAAATATAGGGTCGTGCTTCCTGTGCGTAAAGCAGTTGAAAGGGTGAAACAGCCATTAAGGAAACAGCGATCCATCCGACTAACGGTGATTTAAATAGTTCTAAACATAGCCAATAAGTGACAGGAAAAACGAGTAAACTAATCAAAGCCGAAAGACTTCGGATCGCAGCAACTGAATCACCAAACCACTGCGCCCAGAATCGCACCAAGCTAAAATAAAGTGGCGGCTGCTGAGGTTCTTCTAATGCTAATCCTTTAACGGTATCGATTAAGCTTTTGTGAGAATTTAGTCGTTGGTATTTCTGTAAATCTTCAATACCAATTTCCTTAACGGGTTTATAAACTGTTAATCCACCGAATTCTCGATCCATGTCCGTCCAGGTATAACCAGAAATCCTGACAGAGGTAGCTGTTTCGTCAAGCCAATAGACTTTGCCACCCAGTTTAACAAAGCGGAAAAATAGGCTTAATACTAATAAAATTAGGATTAAAAAATGCAATTGGCTAAACTTAATTTTGTGATTTCTCATGACTGAATCCACAAAAGAGAGTACGGAATGGAGGAGAGAACATTAAAGGAAGCAAGTAAAATACAAGGGTAAGCTGATTACTAGGTTTCTCCCGAACCCTGTTTTATTGGCCAAGAAAGCCCGAAACGTTGATTAAGTTCGTCAATTTCATTCTGAAAAATATTTTCAAGCAGTTCGCTGTATTTTTCGGGGATTTTAATAGATTCTGTCGCGTTAAAAAAAGCTCGTGCGAACTTATTATACTTTGAGTCATTGTCTATGCCTAAGAAAGAAAAAATATTGCTTAAAAGTTCCTCTGGACGTTTCTCAATATCGTCGTAAAATCCAATAAAAAAATTTTCCTTCTTAAGGAAAGCCGACCAGTTGTTAATCATCTTTGTGTAGACTCCACAAGATAAGTTGTAGGGGTGATTAAAAAAATCATTAAAGTCTTGTTCGGAGATTTCAGCAAACTTTTTATTTGAATGTCTCAGCAAGTGGAGTTTTGCATGAGACCACGCTCTATCGATAGGGTTTCTTATCATTAAGATAATTTTAATATCAGGCTTTAAACTAACTAAATCCCTAATAATCTCTACATCCATCGCTGCATAGCTGGCTGTTGCTTCTCCTCTAATTTGTGGTTTATAAAATTCTTGGTAATTTTTCAATGCCTTTATATTTTTCCACAAATATCCCACAGGATTTTCGTAAAAGAAGTTTAGATACCATGCCAATTCATTTGACTGATACCTGGGAAAATCTGGCATATTGAGTAAATTGAAATAGAATATCTCTTTGGGGCGAGAAAAGAAAATTTGCGGGTGAGTTCTCAAATTGTAATACAACCAAGTGGTGCCTGTTCTTTGAGGTCCAATGATGAGAAAATCAGGAAAATGGCTTAAGTCAATTTGGGGATTTTCTATCTTGACATAGTTAAGGTTTTGGATAGTCTCTTGAGTGATTGCTCTCATACCTTTCTCCTGAAAAAAAGAACTTACGCTTGAACTGAAAACGATGCAAAAAATAGGGCAATGCTAACCAACTTGCAGCACTTCTAAATACTGTGCAACAGCCTTTTCAACTGAAAACTCAGCCGCCCTTTGTTGTAGGATTTCGGAGTTTGGAAACTCTGCTAACGTGTTTGTGATCGCCGTTGCCATCCCTTGACTATCCCCCACCGCCACTAGCGTTCCATACAAGCCATTGGCTAAAATCTCCGTTGGGCCACTCTTGCAGTCAGTTGATACGACTGGGGTTCCCGCTGCGATCGCCTCAATCAATACCGTGGGCAATCCTTCATATAAGGAAGAGAGGACAAACACGGCTGCTTTAGCCATGTAAGCGTAGGGATTCGCCACAAACCCAGGCAACGCCACATTTTCCTCTACACCAAGTTCCCGCACCAATGCCTCAAGATAGGGGCGTTCTGTTCCCTCTCCCAGAATCATCAACCTTGCCAAACGTTGCTGTTGGACTTGGGCAAATGCGCGAATCAAGGTAGCAAAGTCTTTTTGTTTCTCTAAGCGCCCCACTCCTAGAATCACCGGAGGCGAACCGGGGGCAAACCAAAGGTGATCAGGCAATTCGGCCGTTTTTTTGCAAAGTTCCGGGGTAACAACAGGATTGTAAATCACTTTCATATTCGCTGAAGAAAAACCCAAACTGACTAAATCTTCAGCAACCCCTTGAGAGACGGTAACAATTGCATCTGCCTCTGGGTAAAACCAGCGTGCTAAATAAGGGCCAACTTGCCGTTTTATTCCTTGAGAATTGATTTGAGATTCCCAAGAAAGGGTGTTATGAACGCTCACTACGATACGAGTTGATACACCCGCTAACTTTTGACAACACAGCGCCATTAAATTAGTATCTTCAAATGCAGTGAGTAAGGTTGTCGGTTGCTCCTGTTGCAAGTAACGAATCAAGGTCGGCATACTAATCAGCAGTCGTTTCGCCCCCAGATTTACAACTCGCACCTCTGGCGGTATGAGAGATAGGAAAGGACCTTCTGCTTTGACTAAAACTAAGTCTACCTTTAGACCCTGCTCCGCAAAACCACGAATCAAATTAACGATAACTCGTTCCGCCCCGCCTCCTGCCATAAATGTGTGAAAAATTGCTAGCTTATGCACCTTAAATGCTCCTTATGACTGAGCCTGAATTTCTCGTAAATCAGGAATTTAAAAGTCAGGAGATATCCCACCTCTAATTCCTTTGTAAAGATTGATTAATTCTCGATCTGAAAGAATGCGATCGCTCTTTTTGCCGATAAAGTAATATCCCGATGCCGCGTCAAATGTACCCGGTTTATCGGCTAAGTAGTAATCAAAGTATTTCCACCAAAAGGATGTGAATCTGGCAAAAGCAATAACTAAAGCTTGGCTCATTTTTGATTTGACAAAGCTCAAAAGAAAATATTGATAAGACCACGCTAATGCCATTCCAGCACCACACACGACACCACTTGAAATTTCTTCAAACTTGCGGAACAAACGCCGATGTCCTAAGTAGGTAAAGCGAGTGAAATCATATCTGCCCATGTGAACTTGTTGCATAAATGGGGTTTCGGCATAAACGATGCCATTACCTTTAAGAACGCGATAAATTTCTTCAACGCACCGTTGCGGATCAAGTACGTGTTCCAGTACAGCTTGGGCAATAATTCCATCAAACGAAGCATCCTCAAAGGGGATATCATGAGCGTCACAAATTAAGGTTGTACCTGGCCCAAACGAAACATCACTACTACTAATATCAATAGCCGGAATTGATAAAAGTGCTTCCATCCCTTGCCCCTCTATACCACCCCCAAGGACAAGCACTTTAGGGTGTGGGTTCTGTTTGACCAGAAGATCGGCGAATTTCTGATAATTATCCTGAGTTTTTAAATTGGTGGAAATTTTCGGGACGAGATTGATTAAAAAGCGCTGGAGTTTTGATTTGGGTTTAATGTTGAAGGTTGTATTGTTGTAGTCTATAAAATCCTTAATTGAAAATAGGCTATTTGTCTCGTTAATTAAAACGGGTGTGCGATCAATAACGGGAAAAACGCCTTGACATTCGGTATTGCTACATTCAAAATGCTCGTTAACTAATACCATTTTTGCTCGACAACTAGGACAGCAAAGCAAGTTTTGGGTACTGGGTGTTAGTTTTGTTTGAGTGTTCATAAGTATTCCCCTTGATCAATGACGACTGACGACGCTCACTTTCTTTAAGCATTTACCGCTTCTTCAAGCCACGTTTCCCTTTTGAAATTTTCTGTATTCTCGTCTACTTCAACCACACGGAGATGCTTAACCGAAAAAGCGGCGGCGGCATAAAATATCCAAAGAATAGAGTTTGTTTCAAGGTTAGTCGTTTCACTTTGGTTGTACATAAAGATAAACGTCACGTATAGTAAAGGCCACAACGCTTCTGAATTTTTGGTTAAACGCACCCAATGAATTGCTCGTAGGTAAGTGGATAGAAGACTTAGGGAAAAAAATAATAGACCTAATAATCCCAGATCCGCTGCAATGTTGATATAACCATTGTGAGCTTGATTGATATAGATATGAATAGCGTGCCAAACTGCCTTTTGTCCTACTCCTCCCTCAGCAAAAAATGCCTGATATCCGTAGCCTAGCCAAGGGCGATCGCCGATTTTATCAATAACAGCTTCCCAAATATAAGTACGACCTGTAAGAGTAGTATCTTTCCCCAAAGAAAGTAGAAAAGGCTCCCAATTAGTTACTAACCAGACTCCTACACTTCCAGCAATTAATATTGCTGTAATAAATAGAGGAACTGTGATGGAATGGCTCACCCGTAAGGCTTTATAAAGAGGGACAAGAACCATCAGCGTTAAAAAAATTAGTAGGGCACTTTTTGACTTGGTAAGTAAGATCAGAACCACCGCAATGCCAAAGATAGTCCACAGAATATAGCGGTATTTGCGACTACTTAAAGCCACCAAAAACAAGGGTAATACGGAGGCAACCATAAAGCGAGAAAACAAATTTTTCTGTACAAATGTTCCCCGCCAAGCTCCTGCATGAAGCCCTTGCTCTATCCCAGATCCCGGAAGCGCTAGGGTGTACAAGAAGCTAAATACGGTTGCTATCCCTAATGCCCAGGCTAACAGATGAACTTGCTCCTTAATGCTAAAACGTGAGGCAAGGTATAGCCCAAATAACGTTGTCAATAAGGTGAGTAAAGCTTGTTTGCGTGATACGGCTGGGAAATCAGACCAAAGCGGTGAAATGACAACCAATACCATTAAAAAAACTAAGAATAGGTCTCTCCGAACGGCACGAATAACGCTTTTCAGGCGTGCTATGAGTAACAACAACGTTAAGGCATAAGTCCCAAACCTCGCTAAAGACAAAACTTTATCAAATGGTGAAGCTACGTAACCTGATGCACCGGACGGGTTGTAATAGCTGGATAGGCTAAGTATTCCTGTAAAAATGATCAGCGAAAAAATTACAAATCGTTTTTCAAGTAAGGGATTCATAACATTATCCAGGGGTTGATACCAAACACAAGCTACTGATATAGATTTAAAATCGGATATGATTTTTTTTAGTTTTCGAGTCTGGTATTGTTGAGGTTATTAACTCCTCCTTGTAATAGGCTTTAGCATGGTGGAAGTAACTATCGGGTTCCCCTTCGACACTCACGCCATTAATCACTAAACCTAAAACCTGCTGGCCTGATCGCAATAAAAATTCTTTTGAGGCTGTAGCACTGACTCGATCAACAACCTTGGGTCGAGCAACTAATAAAATACCATCGGTCATTTTGCCCAAAGTCATAGCATCTGCGGTCAGGACAAGAGGAGGCGTGTCAAAAATTACAAAGTCATATTTTTGAGAGAAGTACTCAACTAATGAAGCCATTCGTTTCGAGTTAAGGAGTGCTAAAGAGTTAGGCGGTATTACTCCTGAAGGTAGGACATCTAAGTTATCCATAACTTCCCGAACAGCGAACTCAAATTGAGTCTGATGGACGATGACTTCACTCAGCCCTACTGTATTTGCTAAATCCCATATATGATGTTGCATCGGATGGCGCATATCTGCATCCACTAACAAGACTCGCCTTCCCACTTGAGCCATGGCGATCGCTAAATTCGCCGAGACGGTAGACTTGCCTTCTTGAGCGACAGAACTCGTTACCACAATTCGTTTGAGTACGTGATCAGGACTCAAAAATTTTAGGTTAGCTTCCAACATTCGGTAGGCTTCACTGGTGATGCCATGAGGTACATCTCTAACCACAAGTTGTGGCACATTCCCGTTGAGTTTTTGTCGCCAAAAGAAGCCTTTTTTTCTTGACTCAGGAATCATCCCTAGCCAGGTGTACTTAAATAATTGCCGTATCTCTTTAGCCGTTTTGATGGATGGGTCCATTAGGTCGAGGACGAAAGCCGTGACAATGTAAAGTAAGCTTCCTGCTACTATTCCTCCAACTAGGATTAACTTTTTTTTGGGGCTAACAGGTGCTTCAGGAATTGAAGCATAGGTAATCACACGGGCATTCCCAACATTTTGATTTTCAGCAATCCTGATTTGTTGGTAATTCTTTAAAAGAATATCGTATGTCGCTTGGGACGCTTCTAATTGACGCTCTAGATCCCGCAAGCCTTCTTGCAATTTAGGTAATATATTCGCTCGGCGTTTATAGGTTAACTTGGTTTGTTCCAGAGAAGCAACTCGCTGGGCTAAACTCAAGCGTTCGGCTTCCGCATTGACTAACGTAGCCATCATTTGTTGTTGAAATTCGTTGCTCTGTAAATTGTTCAATGGTATTGACTGTTTTAAACCAATCACTTGCTCAACTCGCTGGTTTAATAAGCGTTGGCGAGCCGCTTCTTTTTCTTTTAAACTCACAATTATCGGCGCTTCATTTTGGAAGCGAGTTCCCTCGATATTCAACTGCTCCTGTACTTGTTCAAGTTCTATAAGGGCTTGTTGAACGGCACGGGATTGATTCAGCTTATTAAGAGCTATTGCTTGTTGTGAATTTAAACCGAGCTTGTCCTGAAGTTCTGTCGCTGTCGTGGTTTTTTCTTGGAGTTGAGCTTTTGTTTCGGAGATTTTTTTATCTAGATCGGCCATGATTTCTACTGCCGCTGTCCCTTCTTCGTCGATAGAAACAATGTTGTGCTGTTCTTTAAAATTGCGTAGGGCGGATTCGGCTTGACGGACTCTATTTTGAATCTGCGGAAGTTGTTTAGCAATAAATTCCCCGGCAGCTACAGCTTCGGCTCTGTTCGTGAGGATGTTGTTCTCGACATAAACATTCATGAGTTGGTTAACAACTGCGGCTGCTTTTTTAGGGTTGTCACTGGTAAAGGATACTTCCATCACATCGGTTCCTTTAATCCCTTCTACCTTGAGTCCTGCCCCAATAGAACTGGGTTGAACTGGCGTACCTTCGGCGGTTTTTAGGTTTAGCTTCGCTATAGTTTTTTCAAGAATAGGCTGAGCCGTAATAATTTGTGCTTCTGTATCCAGAGGAGTATTAATGAAATTATTTAGAGCTTCTAACTGTCCTATTTTTTCCCCCGCTTCTGTCACCAGAGCGGACGTTGCACTTCTCTTCTGCAAGAGTAGCTTGCCGTAGGCTGAATAGCTCGGTTTTTTTACGAATGCTACCGTCGTGGCAAGGGTAAAAATAAATCCAAAAACAACTGTACTGGGTAGCCAACGCCGTCTGAGAATTAGCCAATATTTTTGAAAATCTATATCTTCTACGTACTGTTTAGATTCCATAACACAATGATGATCTAGGAACTTGCAAATACAGGTATTAGCTTGACTATCGAGTTACAATAGTGCCGTTATTCACTAAGCATTATTTTTCCTAGAATGTAGGCTTTCTTTCGAGAATTGTCCAGGAATATTTATGAGTTTATTAGGTTCTAAGTAGACCTGTTCATAAATATTTAAAGTTTGGGATGTGATGTCATTCCAGTTATAATTAGCCTTAACATACTCTTGGGCATTCTTAGCCATGATTGCTAATTCCTGGGGATGTTGCAGTCCCCAATTAAGCCAACGGGCACAGGTCTCCAAATTGTTCACAGGAAAGAGCAAACCCCGCTGAGTTCCTATCAATTGTTGATGCACAGGAATGTTACTCGCCAGAATAGGAACGCCCGCTTGCATCGCTTCTAGCAGCGATAGAGGTAATCCTTCCAGTTCAGAAGGCAACACAAATAATTTGGCTTGCCGCAGAATTTCAGCAACATGAGTTCCGGTGACTTCACCTGTAAATATGACATCAGGGTTGTGACCAGCCAAATTGATCAGTTTCGTGGTGTACTCGCGAGTATCGCTACTGCCTCCAACCAAAGCCAGTTTACACTCAGATGGCTCGAGAGTTTGAAAAGCGCTAATTAGTAAATCAGGGCACTTTTCAGGTACAAGCCTACCAACAAACACAATGTAATGCTTTGGTTTCAATCCTAGGGATGTGCCAAAGGAAAATGTTGGATCGGGTTCTTCAAAACTCGATGGAGCATTAGGAATATAGATTGTTTCTTTGCCATAAGTTTTTTGAAAGTAAGCTTGCAAATCTTGAGAAACAACAATGAGTCGATCCGCCCAACGTACTGCTGCTCGCTCACCAAAACGGATGAGTAAACTAGAGGCTTTGCTCCATTTAGAACGACGCCAGTCTAAACCATGGCAGGTGACAATGACTTTAGCGGTGGACGCTATTTTGGGTAGCCAACTAAATAGAGCTGGACCTAACGCATGAAAGTGGATAATGTCATACTTGGTTCCTAAAGTGGCGATCGCTCCCAGGGCAGAACTTAGCAAAGCATCCATCCCTTTAACATTTAAGCAAGGTAAGGAAATCACTTGAACACCGTCAATCGTATAGGTATGGAGTACGCTCGAACCTGTGTAAGAAGAGCGAGCAAATAAATCTACAGAGTGACCCTTTTGAACCATACGGTAGTACAATTCTTCACAGTGATGTTCAATTCCCCCTTGTTTAGCAGGCAATCCTTTTGCCCCAATCACAGCAATTTTCATACTGAAACCTCATAGTAAGTAGTAGATTTTTTTTGTTCAAATTGTGATTTTTGCTGCCACCGTTCCCACATCTTGCTGTAAACATCACTCACCACATGATGAGCGCTAAACGGTTTAGCCGTTTCAACGCAAGCCTTAATTGGATAATCTTCGGGATGCCGTAATACTTGACGCAACGCATCAGCAATTGCGGTTGGGGTACGTTCCTGGCAAACAAGTCCACTTCTAGCACTCAACAAGTTTGGCGTTTCTCCACATCGGGTTGTCACCACTGGCGTACCGCACGCAAGGGCTTCTAGCACGACAATGGGTAGACCTTCGTAAGCGCTGGTTAGAACAAAAACATTACAGACACGCATCAATTGCGCCACTTCACTTTGGCGCAGTGAGCCAAGCATTGTCACCTGTTCAGATAGACCTAAATTGGCAATCTCTAAACCAATTTTTTCTTTTAAATCACCGTCACCAACTACAAGTAAATGGATGTTTTTATCATTAAGAGCAGCGATAGATTGTATCAACAATATGGGATCTTTCTGAGCGTGAAGACGACCCGCAAATAACAGAAACTTGGTTTTTTTAGGCAAGTTCAGTTGAGCGGCTAAAATACGCCTTTTTTGTTGCCGTTCTTCTAAGGTTAATGGATAACAAATTTCCTCATCAAATGTATTTTTGATATAAGACACTCGGTTAGCCAGTTCTGCATAACGCTGTTGGTAATAAGCAACTGATTCACTATTGCAGGATAAAATTTGAGCAAACTGACCGATGAGCAAGCGTTCAATCCCTACATAAAGGGCTGGGAAACGTTGCCATAGAATCCCATCTTTAATACCTGTGCCCTGAATTTGTTGGGGAATATCATTGTGAATAAAAAGCGTCTTTTCTCCACGCCAGTTTAGTGTGGCTAGCGTCGGTTCCAGCCGATGAAAATGCATAAAATCTGAGGCAATATAGCGCCCCCAAAGAGCAGCCGTGTATTTAACTGTAGTCGGTATCAAGTGCTTTTGGTTATCGTTTTGCAGGGTCAATACGGGCATAAAGCGAATGGCTTTGCCTGCTAGTTCTGCCTCTTGCCATTGACCCAAGGGGTGAGATGGCTCATTTTGTGTTCCGACTAACCGGATCTCAAATTCACTGGGAGAGTATTTAATAAAGGAGCGAATGATACTTTGAATCCCCCCAATACTCGCGTACCAAGGGTTAAATTGATAGAAGATAGTTAAAACGGGTTTAGACATAATCTAGAAGCACCAAGACTCAGGAATAAATCTTTGAGGTTTAACTCAATAATTACCAAACGTCAAGCTTTAAAGAAAAATCACATAGTTAAGAATTTAACGATAATCTTTATTCGTTGAAAATCTGCCGAAAGGATGAAATAAAATCTTTTAAGTTTTATGTTTGCACCTAAAAGTTATTCGTAAAGCCTTGACTCAACGAACGAATTCTAGCCAAAATTACCCTCAATAACTTACGTGATCAAGGTTGACTCAATAGAAGTAGACTTACAGCTATTTTGTGTGATTAATACTGCCGAGAAAATTTTGATTGGGGAGCTGAACCATGAAAAAATGCATCATATAACCTCCAATAGAGAAGGAGAGATTAATGCTTTCACCGTCGAGATCAAACCTGTCTGGAGTACTGCTTATACGAAATCGAAAGTTTTAGGAAAGTTTCCTAAAATCGAATCTACAGTACCAGCTATTCAAAAAGGCCGCATGGAAAAAAACTATACAAGGATGCCGAAAAACCTTGCTCTTAATAGAGATTGGTGCTTAAAGTTGTTGCCAATCCTGATCAAGAATAGTTGCCGTTGATTGTTCTAAGCTTTTAGGAGATTAAACCCTAAACACGATAGGGTTATTTTCCTTAAGGAAAATTTTATACTCTAGGGCGTGTCATCAATTAAGCCAAATTACAATGGTGTGCCCTCGCCAAAGCCTTCCAACGGTTGAAATGTAGCTGAGGCTACTGAACGTCACCTTCATTGGATATAGTTATAAGCTGTCCTGAACAGTCTGAATTAGGGACTTGATATCTTCATCTGTATGGGCTGTAGATAAAAAACCACCATTTCCTCTGAGTAAGATTCCCTTATAAAGCAGATTGTAATACACTAACAGTTGCCTCAAATTCGACGAGGCGGAATCCTCTGAGGTGGAAAAACTAGGTGAGGTAGTAAAGCCAAAAATTGAGCCAAAATACTCTATTTTAATCGGCAATTTCCTAGCTTCAAAATAACTATTTAATTCTGCCGCAAGATCGGATGTACGTCGATTTAATTCCTGCTGAAGAGAAAATCCGTAATTCTTGAGATGCTTGAGTACAGATCGTGCAGCAGCCATGGCTAACGGATGCTTGCAATACGTTCCGGCAAAAAATGTTCTTTTTGCTTGAGGATAGGAGTCATCTCCATAATTCCACATCCCACCATCGATCGCATCCATGTAAATCGCCTTGCCAGCAATGACACCTATTGGCATTCCACCACCAACAACTTTTCCATAGGTAGCTAAATCTGCTTCAATGCCAAACCACGCTTGCGCCCCACCGGGATGAATGCGAAAACCACTCACCATTTCATCAAAAATTAACGCAATTCCACCGTCTTTTGTCAATTGTCTTAACTGCTGAAGAAATTCTTTAGGCTGTAAGCTGAGGTTGCTAGTTTGTACGGGTTCAACGAGAACAGCCGCTAATTCGCTTTGGTGGTTTTTGATAATATCAAGTGACTGAGGATTTCCATACTCCAATACTAAAACATCTTTCAGAATATTGGGTGGGATTCCTGGTGCCATTGGTATTGTTTTTAGAGTTCCATTAACTACCTGTGCTTCAACAAGCGTACCATCAAAATGCCCATGATAGGACTCTGAAAATAAAGCAATTTTGTTGCGGTTGGTTACAGTTCGAGCAATACGAATTGCGGTCATTATCGCTTCTGTACCCGTATTACTAAACGCTACCCGTTCCATCTGTGTTAGTTCACAAATTAACTCGGCAACTTCACCGACAATTTCTGATTGAACGCCAAGATGAATACCTTGTTCCAGTTGCTCTTCTATAGCTTGTTTGATGAATGGTGGATTGTGTCCAAAGAGATTTACGCCATAGCCCATAATAAAGTCTATGTATTCATTCCCATCCACATCCCATAGTTTGCAACCAGAAGAGCGTTTACCTACAATGGGATACGATATTTCTTTTAAGGGAAGGCTGAAAAGGGATGAAGCTTTGTTATCAGCTAAAAAGGGTCTAATTTTTTGAGAAATTTCTTTGGATGTTTTTGTGCGCTGGTTGTAGTGTTGAATAAATTCTTTAAGATACTGGTCGTTTTGAGTTTGTAGTTGTGAGGTCATTCGATTTGGGTTTGGGATTTGGGATTTGGGATTTTAGATTGTGGACTATCTCCACCTATGAATCCGGGGAGCTTGTCACTAAATTTTTCTGGGTCAAACGTAGGAAAATGATTCAACTGATAATTCCTACTTACTTATAACCAACAATGTAGGTGATGCCCGCACATCCTGGCTGATTGAAATCACGTTCTACATCATAAATATGAATATTTTTAAAGCCTACATTTTGTAGCGCAGATTTAACTTCATCTTTAAAATATCCTTTCACTTGCCAAGTTAGGTTCGAGCGCTGCCATTTATCGTCTAAAACTTGAAAGATAGCGGTCTTAATTTGTCCTAGTCTTTCCTGAAAATTATAGCATCGGAGCATTGTCCAGACATATTCATCCTTAATATCACCTAACACTGAATTGTGCCAACTCGCTCGATAAAATTCATCCAGTTTCAAATCGAATATAAATACTCCGTTGGTCAAGAGTGACGCATACACATTACGAAAAACGCTAGTTAACTCCTCAAGAGTTATGACATGGTTGAGTCCATAGGTTGTTGAAATAACGCTATGAAAGGTAGGCGGCAGCTTAAAGAAACGTGCATCATCTAGAATAAATTCACTATCAGGCGCGTTTTGACGAGCATAGCGTAACATTTCTTCTGAACCATCAAGTCCGGTGACTTGATATCCTTTTTGGTGAAGACCCTGTGCTAGCTCTCCTGTTCCACAACAAAGGTCAAGAATATTAGGGTTTTTAGGAATATTTTCAGGGAGATGTTGTCTAATAAATTTTTCGATATCGGGTAGCCATTGCTTGAGTTCTTGCCCCCAAGATTCACTATGAATACAAGCAAAATTATCATACTCTCGATAGCGAGTTGCTGAAGTTGAATTCATCAAAAGTTTCTCCTTATTTTACTGAAGAAAGGCAGAGGACAGAAGAAAAAGGAAAAAAGGAAGCGAAAAATTATACCTCATGATTATGAGAAATGCTAGAGATTTTTTCACCTCCTTTAAACAGATAGATGTTAAGCCTAATTGGTTTGTAATTGAAGCGGTGGAGAATTGAGGAAGCCAGTTTGAATGAGGTAAGAGAAGTAGATTGTTAATAATTGAGAATCTACTGGAGGACAAATAATTGAGCTTTCTGATAGTCCGGTAAGGGTATTTTGGCAATCAAATTGTTGTAAGGGTGAGTTTTGGGATTGGGTGTTGCTGGTTTCTTCCGCAAAAGTAGATAGAAGTGGATACAAGGCATTTTCTGAGGAATCGACTGTATTAATAAGTTGCGATCGCCACTGTTCATAACTTAGTAACTCAATAGGATAACCCAAAGAACGAATATAGTTAACCATCTCTTTCAAGGGTAAGGGTTGAGGGTTGAGTAAGTGAAACGCTTTTCCTATAGATTCTTTCTGATTTGAAAGAGAAACAATCGCTTTGCTGACATAATCAACGGGACTTAAATTTAACTCGATATCCTGATTTGGAATGCTTCTAAGTTGAATACAACCTTTAATCATTCGATAGGTATGATCGCTAGGATTGCAAGCACCTGTTTTGCTGTGTCCTGATATACGTCCTGGACGGTAAATACAGATAGGAAGTCCTCGTTCCCGCGCAATTGTAACTAATTTTTCCGCAACCCATTTACTTTGAGTGTAGCCACTTGATGGCAGTTTCGCATCATCAAGGTTATCTTGCTCTCGAACGATTGTAATATCAGGATTATTAGGAATAATAACACTGATGGTCGAAATAAAATGCACAGGTTTAACTTTGATTTGACTCGCTAATCTTAGAACTTCGTGAGTTCCGATTACATTGGCGGCTTTGAGGGCAGAATAAGGATAAGTAAAGTTAACAAATGCGCCGTTGTGATAGATAACATCGACTTGACTTGCTATCGCTTGAAACTGCTCTTGAGAAAGACCCAAAAGTGGTTGAGATAGGTCTCCGATAACGGGAATTATTCTTGAGTTAAACGTGTCATTCCAGAGTAAATAGGATTCGAGAATACCTTGGATTTTCTTCTTCCCTAACTCAATCGTTTCGGCACGGACTAAGCAATAAATATCGGCTTGAGTTTGTTGCAGAAGTTCGTACAGTAAAAAGGAACCGAGGAAACCTGTTGCACCCGTTAAAAAGATAGTAACTGGGGTAATATTGGGATCGTAAGGAATACCGTCTGGGCGAATTGTAGGGTCTAAAACAGCTTCATCTTTCAGATTTATTGAATCTTCTTGATCAACTTTAGTGCCTGGTTTTGCCTGTTGGATAATTGCAATTTTCTTAGCGATGTTAGCTATAGTTGGTTGTTCAAACAGACTGCGTAAGGATAGGTTGACCTTAAATATATCTCGTAGTTGAGCAAGTAACTGAGTAATGAGTAGGGAATGTCCCCCCAACTCAAAAAAGTTGTCGTGAATACCTACTTTTTCAATAGCGAGAAGTTTGATCCAAATTTCAGCCAATTGTTTCTCTACCGGAGTGCGCGGTGCTATGTAGATTGCTTCGAGTTCAGGACGAGTTTGTTCTGGTGCTGGTAAAGCGTGGCGGTTAATTTTACCATTAGGTGTTAGGGGTAGTGATTTGAGGAATACAAAGGCTGAAGGAACCATGTATTCAGGGAATTTCTTGAGCAAGAATTGGCGCAAGTTGTTAACGCTAGGTGCTTGCTTTAGGTTAGGAACTACATAACCTACCAATCGCTTGTTACCCGACTCATCTTCGGAGAGTGAAACTATTACCTGTTGAACTCCAGGGTGTTGACTCAGTACGGCTTCAATTTCTCCGAGTTCAATACGAAAACCTCGAATTTTCACCTGATAGTCTACCCGCTGTAGAAATTCAATAGTTCCATCGGGTAAATAACGTGCTTTATCCCCAGTTTTATAAACTCTTGTGGGGTGGATATTTTGTCCCTTTAAATGCTCTATACTAATAAACTTCTCAGCCGTTAATTCCGGTTGATTCAAATAACCCCTAGCTAACCCAGCACCACCGATATAAAGTTCTCCGGGTACACCAATAGGAACAGGTTGCAATTGTTCGTCGAGAATGTAGATTTTGGTATTGGCGATCGCACAACCAATAGGAACAGTTTTAGAGTTATAAACTTGCTGACTCTTAATCGGATAAGTCAGTACACCAACTGTGGTTTCTGTAGGGCCATAATGGTTAATAATTCGACAGTTTGGAGCAGATTTCTGCACCTTTTCAATTAAATCCCAACTTACCGCTTCACCACCTAGAACTAAACATTGGCGCGGTAAGAGAGATGAAGATACGGAAGAAGTTAGGAGAGTAGCAAGGTGTGAGGGGACAATTTTGAGACAATCGATAGAATGCTGCTGAAAATACTCTGCCAATGCTTCAGGATCAGAGGCTCGATCTTGAGATATGATATGCAAACATCCCCCTGTACATAAAGCTGGGAAAATGGCGGTATTTCCTAAATCAGCAGCAAACGTTGAAACCGTTGCAAAGCTAGCACCTTTTGGTAGTTCGAGTTTATCTAAAATAGCGTGCAGGTAATTCAGAATTTGCCGATGTTCAATAGCAACACCTTTTGGTTGACCTGTAGAACCGGATGTATAGAGGACGTAAGCTAAGTTTTTTACTGTTATGTTGTTAGTGAGATTCGCATCAAATTCTTGAGTAATTGTTTCCCAGTCTACATCCAAATATACCAGATTTTGAATTTCAATATCATCACGATTGAGCAATCCCTTTTGGGTTAACAGGATAGAAACTTTGGCATCTTCTAACCGGAAAGCTAGACTTTCTTTCGGGAGTGCAGGATCGATGGGTAGATAAGCGCCACCTGCTTTAAGAATAGCGATTAAGGCGATAATATTATCAAGCGATCGCTCTACATAAATACCCACCAACACTTCAGGATTAACGCCCTGTTGTTGTAAGTAATGAGCTAGTTTATTCGCGCGTTTGTTAAGTTCTGCATACGTTAATTGCTGATTTTCAAATACAACGGCAATCTTGTCGGGTGTACGTTTGACTTGTTCTTCAAATCGATGATGAATACACTGATCTTGAGGATAATTTGTTTCGGTATTGTTAAGTTCGACGACTAGGTAATGGCGAGTGCGATCGCTCATACTATTCAACTCACCAACCGCCGCCTCTGGATTGTTAACAACACTTTCTACCAATGTTTGAAATTGTTCTGCAAAGCACTGAATAACGTCTTTATCAAATCGTGCAGTATCGTAGTGAAATTCTGCGGTAAGAGACTCTTTTTTTTGCACACAGGTAAGCTTGACTTTGAATCGATCAAAACAGACGTACTGCTGATCAACTGAAAACAAAACATCACTACTACAATACTGATCAGACCAATCCTCAAATTCAAAACTAATCGGAAAGTTTACAGTGTCGTAATCAGAATCTCTACTCTCTTCTCCTACAAAATAGTCTTGCCATTGGTCAATTTCCCGCAACGTTTCGCCAAGCTGTGACAAAAGTTCGCTAAATTTTAACTTGTTTGGCAAAGAACAACGGACAGGCAAGAATTTTGCTAACAGTCCCAGCACTTCATGCAATTCTTCATAGTTTCTGCCACTAGAAACTGTGCTGATAACAATCTCTGAATGTCCCGTAATTCTGCCAATTAGTATTAGCAAGCAAGCTAATAGAAAATCAGAAATACTGGCGTTATATAACCCAGCTATGGATTTAATTTTAGCCGCAACATCGGGATGAAATTTTAAACTATAAACATCCGATTCAAATCCTGTTGTTATCTGAGATTGTGCCTCAAAGGGAAGCCTTATACTTGGAAACGTTTGATTGCGCCAGTATGCTTTTCCTTCCTCTGCCTCTTCGTCTTCTAGAAGTTCATTCTGCCATTCAGAAAATTGAAGGTATTGTACGGGTTCATCAGATAAATTTTCACCCTTTAAGAAAGCCTCATAGGTTTTCCCAATTTCTTTAACCAGGTTTTTTAGCGTCCAGCTATCCGCGTACAACGCTGGTAATGTTATGAGCAAACTATGCAAATCAACTGCCAGAGTTAGCAGGCATAACTGCAATAGTGATGGTTGCTCGAAATTGAAATTAACATTTCTTTGTTCCTGCAAGAGTTGTTCTATTTTATCTGACTGATCTCTCGGATTTAAACCCATTATAGTTACCTGATTCCAGGAAATTTTTCCTTGATCAGCTATAACCTGAATAGGAATTTTTATTCCGGGTTTCCGATAGAATAAAGTTCGCAGTATTTCATGTCGATCAACAATTCGTTCTAAGGTTTGCTTGAGGACTTTTGCATCAATAGTTCCTTCAATCTGAATAGCACATTGAGCGCGATAAGCTAGGCTATCGTGTTGTAATAACCAAAGATGCTTTTGCTGTGGTGATAACCGAAATCCTTGAAGAGTTTGAACTTGCATTAATCACTTCCTTGTCAATATAGTAATACTAAGTTGCTTTCATAGGTAGTACTTTCTTTTACCCTTGTCCCCCTTGTCCCCCTTGTCCCCCTTGTCCCCTCTATCTACTAATATGAGCTGCAACAAAGAGTGAGGGATAGAAATTTTATTCAGGGTAATTAGCCGGACATAATATTAACTGCCTAAGTCCTGTTTTAAACATCCGCATTAGCCATCAATTCCCCCAACGCAACCACAATTTTGCGGGAACCAACATAAGGATTACGACTGTGGGCAGTGAGCATATTGTCTAACATCAAAAGGTCTCCTTTCTGCCACCGAAAACTGATTTGATATTCTTGATAAATTGATTCAATTTCCTCCATAACTGAATCTTCAATCGGAGTCCCATCACCGTAATAAACATTGCGCGGCAACTTATCTTCTCCAAATACCGATAACAGAGACTTCTGAACGGCTGAGTCTAAACAAGATACATGATGCAACTGAATTTGATTGAAAAATACCAACTCTCCCGTTTTGGAATGCTGGGCTACAGCGGGGCAAATTTTGCGAGTTTTTAGTCCATTATTCTCTAACCACTCAAACTCCATTCCTGCTTGACGACAGTAATTTTCAACCTCGGCTTTGTTTGTCGTATGGAAGAAATCCTGCCAGCTTACATCTAATCCTTCAATGTAATTGCGAACGTACATTAATTGCTTTTGCTCAAATTTTTCTCGCAATTTTGGATTAAGTCGCTGATAGACTTTTCGACAGTCAATAATGGGTGTTTCTCCCCCTTGTTGGGCAGGTTGGATGCAGAAAAACCAAATTTTTAAAGGCCAACGGTGTAAGTGAGAACTTTCATTATGAAATAGGATAGCTTTATCGGCTGGATAAGGGGTGGAACCGTAAACTTTACCACTGACTCCTTCACGGGGTAAGTCGCCATACTCGCTGAATAAATTCGGATGAATGGCATTAGCCACGTTTTCAAATTCGGCTGCTGAATTAATATTAAATCCCCGGAAAAGGATAGCCCCGTGTTTGAGTAAGTTAGTTTCAATCAATTCTTGGTGGCTACTTGCCCAGTCTGGTAAGTCGATTTCATTACTATCTGGTTCGATAACTAAAGGTAAGGATTGTTCGGGTTGAATAAAACTCGTTTTAATTAATGGCTTTTGAGGTAGACTGATAGCTTTTGGTTTGATGGCTTTGAATTTATTGAAGCTTGCCTTTTGGCGCTGGGTTTGTTCAGCAAGGTGTTTTTGTTTTTCAGATTCACTTAGCATTTCTAACGTATCAATTCGAGTATCAGGATTTTTGACAATACTGCTCAGGAGTGTTTCAAAGTGATGGAAAAAGCGAGCGATCGCCTCCTGCTCAAAAACAGCCCTGTTATACTTCCAATAACCAACAATTCCTAGCTCCGTTTCTTCTATAAACACAACCAAATCAAACTTGGCATTTCCCGTATTGATATCTACGGGAGTGAGAGTTAAATCGGATAGTTCTAACGCCGGAATTGGAGCATTTTGCATAACAAACAACACCTGAAATAGGGGTGTGTGGCTGGATGTGCGAGCAGGTTGTAGAACCTCTACTAATTTGGCAAATGGTAAGTCTTGGTGAGCATAGGCTCCTAACGTTACTTCCCGCACTTTTCCTAATAATTCCCGGAAGCTGGGGTTGCCAGATAAATTAGTACGTAATACCAGAAGATTCACAAAGAAACCGATTAATGGTTCGATTTCGGATCGATTCCGATTAGCGACATCTGTACCAACTACAATATCATTTTGATTCGTGTAGCGATACAGCAATATCTGAAATGCTGCCAGTAGGGTCATAAATAGGGTAGCTCCCTCTTGGCGGCTTAAAGTTTTGAGTTGTGCGGATAAGTTTGTAGACAGGGTAAAGGATTGTTTTTTACCTTCTTCTTGTGGTATGGACAGGGTAGAATTACCTGCTATTTTCTTTAAATCTAATGTAGTTGGAGCGCCTGCTAGCTGCTGTTTCCAATACGCAATTTGAGTTTCCAATACATCCCCTTGTAACCACTGACGTTGCCAGTTAGCAAAGTCGGCGTACTGGATGGGAAGTTCTGGTAAGGGAGACGGTTTTCTAGTAGAAAAGGCTTCGTAAAGTGCAGATAGTTCTTGGGTGAGTATCCCGGTAGACCAACCATCACAGACAATGTGATGTATAGCAAATAAAACGACGTGTTCTAATACGTCTAATTTCAGTACTGTTACTCGCAATAATGGTTCTTGTGCTAGGTTGAAAGGTAACTCAACTTCCCGCTGCGCCAGTCTTAAAACTTCAGCATCCCGCTCTGTTTCGGGTAACAGTTGTAAGTCTACTAAAGGTATTTTGAGAGTCAAATTTGGAGCAATAACTTGGACGGGTTGCCCATCGACAAGAGTAAAATTAGTCCGCAAGACTTCGTGACGCTGCACGATTTTGTTGAAACTCTGCTCCAATGCTGAGATATTGAGTGAACCCACCAAACGCACAGCCGCAAGTATATTGTAATCGGGGTTATTTGGTTGCAACTGATCGAGGAACCATAACCGTTCTTGAGCAAAGGAAAGGGGCAGATTTCTATCTCGTGAGATGGGTAGTATAGGTGAGTATAATAGACCATCTTTTGATTGCTGTATTTGCGCGATCGCTTTTGCCAACGTTGCCACTGTGGGAAATTCAAAAATGTGACGCAGGGGCAATTCGATTTGGAAAACATTTCGCAACCTAGAAATCAGTTGAGTTGCTGATAGGGAATGTCCCCCAACCTCAAAGAAGTTGTCATCAACTCCCACCTGATCAACACCTAGCACTTGCGCCCAAATGCCTGAAATAACCTCTTCAATAGGTGTGTGAGGCGCAGTATAAGCCTGTTCTTGGTTTCGTTGTAACCAGTCTGGTGCTGGTAGCGATCGCCGATCCACTTTACCACTAGGCGTTAACGGCAGCGCCTCCAGCAGCACGAAAGCCGATGGCATCATATATTCTGGCAATTTTTCTTTCAAGAAGTTCCGGAGATCGCTAATCAATACTGAGTGTTGATTGGGAACAATATAAGCCACCAAACGTTTGTCACCACGGCTATCTTCTCTTACCATAACCACAGTTTCCCGCACATTTGAATGCTGATTGAGTAGCGCTTCAATTTCTCCAAGTTCGATGCGGAAACCGCGAATTTTTACTTGGTGATCAATGCGCCCTAAAAACTCAATGGTTCCATCAGGCAGCCACCGTCCCAAATCACCAGTTTTATAGATAAAATCTTGGTTAGTTCCGGGTAAAACTTTTGCCGTATTGGGAAACGGATTCGGAACGAAGCTTAATTTCGTTTTCTCTTCATTTTTCCAATACCCCACACCCACTCCAAATCCCGATACACAAATTTCTCCCGGTACTCCCATCGGGACTAATTGCATCTGAGAGTCAAGAATATAGAGATTTAAGTTAGCTAAGGGTTTACCAATAGGAACCGTTCGTTGGTTTTCCGGTAGAGGCTTTTCAATAATATATTGAGTAATATCATCGGCTGCTTCAGTGGGCCCATAAGCATTCACAACTGGAATGGACGGATACAATTTTAGCCACTGATTTACCAGTTCAACTGATGCCGATTCCCCCGTTACCATCATCCACTTCAAGTCAGGTAACAATCTTTCATGAGTTGATAAATGAGAAATATAATCCAATAGTCCTCGAAGTACGACAGGGACAAATTCAACTAGAGTAGCCTTCTCCTCTTGAATAAGTTTGAATAATTTTTGAGGATTACAAACCGTTTCCGTCTCGACAATAACGGTTTTGCCTCCAATTAAAAGAGGTGCTAAAAATTGCCAGACTGAAATATCCGATGAAGCTGGGGCTGTTTGGAGAAAATTAAAGGATTCAGTGAACCCAAGCGCATCAAATTGAGCATAGATATGATTAATTGCGCCACCATGTCGAATAATCGCCCCCTTTGGCAATCCGGTTGAACCAGACGTGTACATCATATAAGCTGGAGCAGTTCCTGCTTGATTTTCTCCTAAGTTTTCTTTAGGCAATTGATCAAAATCATGTTTATTGTATAGTTCTACTCGATCTGGTTTTGCGATCGCTTTGCGCTGCCTCCTTGGGGCGATCGCTCCATTATTTTGTTGTTCATCCAAGCCGATCGCACATCTTAACTGAGAACGTTCTTCTATTAGATCGGTTAATGAACTGAAGAAGGACGAGTCTGTTAAGAGAAACTTCACTTCACTATCAGATAGCATATATCTGATTCGTTCTGACGGGTAAGTACTATCAATCGGCACATAAACTCCTCCAGCTTTCAATATTGCGAGAATAGCTAGTAAGAAATTTTTGTCCCGTTCTTTAATAATGGCGACAAACTCTCCTTTTTTGAGTCCTAATTCAATCAATAATCGAGCCAACCGATTCGCTTGTTCGTTGAGTTCACGATAGGTTAATTGAGTATCTGCAAAGACTGATGCAACTTTATTGGGTGTCTGCTCTACCTGTTTCTCGAATAAGTGGTGAATAGTCTGATTGACTGGATAAATTTTAGCGTTGTCGTTAAATTCTTCTAAAATTTGCTGCTTTTCTGACTCTTCTAAAAAATCAATGTCCGATAGTTTAATATAGCCGTTTTCGATAACCTGTTCAACGACAGTAATATATTGCTTAACTACTTGCTTTATTGTTTCTTTTTTAAATAGAAAGTCATTATAGTTTATTTTTCCACTAATGCTTTTCTCATCTACCCGAAAAGAAACGGTTATATCATTATTAAGAGATTCAATATCATTAAGATTGTGAATATTTTCTAATAAAACCACTATATCAAAAATCGAACATCGATTCTGACTGTGGGGAAGCTTCAACGAGTAGACTAATTCATCAAAAAGATAATGACAATGACTGTAAGCACCTATTGTTGTGTCTTTGACTTGAAGAAGTAAGTCTTTGAAGGTTAGTTGACTCATTACATTAAATCTCAAAGGTACAACTTTATTAACTAGCCCTTCAAAATCTCCTGTTTGATAAATAGGGGAACCGAAAATAACATCATTACTTCCGGTATATTTTTGCAGCAATATAGTTATTGCTGACAAGAGTAACAGGTAAATGGAAAAATCAGAGCTTTTAGTCAAACAAATAATTGCTTCTGACAATTCGGCAGGAAAATCAAAGGTGATTAATTTATTTCTGCCGCTATAGGAAACGGGTCTTACATAATCGGTAATAAAGTTTGTCTCCGGCAGTTCTCCGGATAGTTGATTTAGCCAATATATTTTTTGTGAAAATAACTCTTCAGGGGTAACAGTCTTTCTAGTTTGAATTGCCAGTATCATTGTCCTTCTCCTTTGTTGGAATTAAATAGATCTCAATTTATTTATTCATGCAATTGTAAAAAGCCTCTTTGATAATTGAGCAGCCCTTTTGCAAGATAGACATTTCAATCGTTAAAGGAGGCAAGAGCTTAATGACTGTATCATTTCTTCCCACTCGTTCAATAATTAGCCCCATTTCAAAGCAACGTGAAGCTATTTCTTTAGCAAAAACCGCTCCTCCAAAATTCATTAAATCGATTCCCCAAATCATCCCAATTCCTCGTATTTTTATGTTTTCACTGATGGAGGCGATTTCGTCGGTTAGAAAGTTCTTTAAGAAAAACTCTTTAACTTTAACTTCATGTTCAAGATTGATTATTTTTCGATACTCTAATGCAGCCGTTCCTGCAACAAAAGCTAATTGGTTTCCTCTAAACGTACCCGTATGCTCACCAGGTTCCCAGGTATCAAACTCCGGCTTAATCAACAATAGCGACATGGGAAACCCGTAACCGCTGATAGATTTTGAGAGGACTACCATATCAGGAACAATATTCGCTCGTTCAAACGAAAAGAATGCTCCTGTGCGCCCACAACCCACTTGAATATCATCACAAATGAGTAAAATATCGTGTTCGTCGCATAACGTTCTGAGTCGTTGCATCCACTCAATTGGTGCAACAATAACACCGCCTTCTGCTTGCACGGTTTCAAAGATAATCGCCGCTGGTTTTTCAATCCCGGAATTGACATCATTCAGAACTGATTCAATAAATGTTATGGTGTCAAACGTTTCCATAAATCCATAGGGATAAGGCATAAAGGTTACGTTATTAGCTGTAACCATTCCCCCTAATCGCATCCCGATATTCCCACTAACAGATAAGCTGCCCAACGTCATTCCGTGATAAGCTCCCATAAAGGAGAATATCCCGGTTCGTTTTTTGATTTTTTTCGCTAACTTTAAAGCGGCTTCAACTGCATTCGTTCCTGTTGGTCCACAAAATTGAATTTGATAATCCAAATTTTTGGGAATTAATACAGACTCAGAAAACTTTTCTATAAAGTCTTTTTTCGCAACCGTGTACATATCTAGACTATGCGCGATCGCATCTGAGTCTAAATAGGAAATCACTTTTTCTTTAATATAGTCATTATTATGACCATAATTCAGCGCTCCTGCACCAGCAAGAAAATCAATATATTCTCTGCCCGAATCTGAATAGACGATAGAACCTTTAGCACGATGAAAGATTTCGGGAAAACTTCGGCAATAACTTCTAACGTTTGATTCTCGTTTTTCAAAAATATTCAACCTGTTACTTTCTTGTTGTAGAGGAATAAAAGTCATAGAAACCTCGGTATTTTATGGTAGGGGGAGAGAGAGGGAGATGGGAAGAGGGGGAGAGAGGGAGAAAAAAGTTACCTGTGTTAGTGTGTGCAGTTAAGGATGATTATTTCTCTCAATTGATTGGTTTATTAATGCAAAAAATTAATAAGAACCCGCAAAATCAAGGGTTACTTGTTTTTCCAAACTTAAATAAATTTGCTGCTCAACGGGTGTCAACAATGACAATTCATTCAGACGAGCATTATGATTAGCTAATATACCTTGGATCACTATCTCAAAATGCTGTAATATCCCTGTAATTGTAGCCGGATCAAACCGCTGGCAATCGTAACTAATTCCAATCATCAACTCTGCACCTGGATACCCAATGATATTGAGGGCATAATTTGTCTTATAAAAGCCAGTAAAGTTTAAAATTTCTAGACCTTCATCCGGATGTTGTATAAACTCCTCCACTGGGTAGTTTTCAAACACCACAATGCTTTCAAATAAAGGCAAAGTTCGTGGCACTTCACTCCAACCTTGAATCTCTACAAGTGGAGTATATTCATACTGGCGCATTTCAACTTGTTGAGCCTGAAGCTGCTTTAACCACACCACCAAAAATTGATCAGGTTCTAACTTAAGACAAACTGGTAAGGTATTAATAAATACTCCCACCATCGACTCCACTTTGCTTAAGTTTACTGGACGACCAGAAACACCACAGCCATAGACTACTTGATTTTGACCACTGTAGCGACTCAAAAGTATAGCCCAGACTCCTTGAAATAGGGTATTTAGTGTGAGCTGATGCTGCCGTGCTAAGGACTGTAGTGCTGCTGTTGTTGCTGCCGATAATTTAATTTCTTGCTCATCATATCGTTCTTCTTGAGTGGGCAAATTTTCCGCCTCTAGGTTGATGAGAGGAGTGGGTGATTGAATTCCATTAAGCGCCTGCTTCCAGAAGATTTCGGCTTTAGATAAGTTCTGCTTTCGTAACCAGATGATGTAGTCTTTGAAGGGACGGCAAGGTGCTAAGGAGGCATTTTGATTGCGGACAAACCCTTGGTAAAGTTGAATCACGTCCTGGAACACCAAAGTGGTTGACCACCCATCTAGAATTAGATGATGTTTGCTCCAAATAATTTGATACGAGTCCTCAGTCAAGCGCAACAGCGTCAGGCGCATCAGGGGTGCTTGGGAAAAATCAAATCCCCGATCACGATCGCTTTTCACAAAAGCCTCTAATCGCTTGTCCTGTTCCACTGGATCGACTCCCCGCCAATCATACTGCTCTATCGGGACTTTGACGTTACGATGCACAACTTGTAGGGGTTTGTCAATTTCTTCCCAATAAAAACTGGTACGCAAGATGGTGTATCGCTGCACGACTTGTTGCCAAGCCCGATCAAATGCGGCAACATTAAAATTACCCCGTACAGTAAAGCTAACTTGGATGAAATAGAGTTTCAATTCAGGAGCGTACAAACTATGGAAGAGGATGCCCTGTTGTACGGGTGAAAGTTCGTAGATATCTTCGATATTTTCTGTTTTCATTGGTTGTTGGTTGTTGGTTGTTGGTTGTTGGTTGTTGGTTGTTGGTTGTTGGTTGTTGGTTGTTCCAAAACTCAAACCTCAAAACTTTTAGTCCCTCGGTTAATTTTCGCTAGGAACTGCTCTAAATCTTTTTGACTCAAATTCGCTTCTGGAAAATCAGAAGACGTGTAGCCTCCAGCTTCGGGAGACTGGCAATGGGTAATGAGCGATCGCAACGCTTCAACACACCCTTGAGCCAACTCTTCAATCGTGGTTCGCTGATGAATTTGTTCGCTGTACGTCCACTCCAGTTGCAACTCACCCCCAAGTACAAACCCGTTAATATCTATCAGATAGCGCCGATTACCTCGCGGACTGCGACTCGCGTCAGTCGTCGGGTTAACCAACTTAAACAGCGATGATTCCGGCAGAACTTGGTCAAACTGTTCTAAGTAGTTAAATCGCACTTCAGCTTGAGGAAGGCTTTGTAATCGTTGGGTTATTTGCGTGTCCTCACTTAGATAGCGCAGCACTCCGTAGCCAATTCCTCGATTGGGAACACCTCGAAGTTGCTCTTTGATCGCTTTGAGTGCCTCTCCTGGATCAGAAATCCCCTCTAACGTCAGCACCACTGGGAAAATTGTTGTAAACCAACCGACTGTCCGCGATACGTCGATATCCTGCTTAATTGCCTCTCGTCCATGTCCCTCTAAATCCAGCAACAGGAATTGTTCCTGTGTCCACTCGGCAAAGGTTTGTACTAACGCCGTCAGCAGGACATCGTTAATTTGGGTCTGATACACCGCTGGCACATCCTGCAGCAAGGCACGAGTTTCTTCAATATTGAGAGCAACGGATACAGTACAAGCTAAAGCTACCGTATTCGCACCGTTGGGATTATCTACAGGCAAGCGGGAGATAGATCGATACTGTTCGGTTAACCTCTCCCCCTGCCCCTCTCCTGCAAGAAGAGGGGAGTCTACCTCCCCCCTTCCCTCGTAGGGAAGGGGGGTCGGGGGGGTTAGGTCGGCTGTATCTGAACAGTATTGAGAGATGGACTGACGAAATACTCTTACCCAGTAGTCGCATTCTTGCTGAAGTCGTTCTGAACGGGCATAATCTTGTAAAGACTCAGACCACTGCTGGAACGAAAACGTCTTCGGAGGCAGTTGAACAGCTTTTCCTTGACTAAGTTGCTGATAAATCTGCTGGAAATCTTCGAGTAAAATTCGCCAAGAAATGCCATCTACCGCTAAGTGATGAATCACGATCAGTAAACGGTTAGGCTGGTTGTCCCCAAAGTTAAATAGAGCAACTCGTATTAGCAACCCCTCTGCTAAATTCAGGCTGGCTTGGAGTTCAGAAGTAGTCGATTCAAGGATGCTTTCTAGTTCTGCTGGTGGAATACCGGATAAATTAATGTAGGAGAAAGGTACGGATTCAACGGCATTCAATCCAGCATTAAATTGCTGCCAACCGGATTCTGTGGAAGTAAACCGCAGGCGCAATCCGTCATGATGCTCCATTAAATGCTGTACGGTTTGCTTAAGGAGGTCAGATTTAATAGATTGTTGTACCTCCAGCAGTAAAGCTTGGTTCCAGTGGTGCATATCCCACAGCTTCTGTTCAAAGAACCAGTGCTGAATTGGAGTTAGGGGAATTGCACCCGTTACAGGTTTCTGTTGGGCTTGAATTGTTGCAGTTGTTCTGGCTACTGCGGCTAATCCTGCTACTGTCGGAGACTCAAACAGTTGCTTGGGAGTAAGTTGTAAACCCGCTTGGTTAGTTCTGGCGACAATCTGAATGCTGAGGATTGAATCTCCACCCAATTCAAAGAAGTTGTCATAGATGCTGACACCTTTAAGTCCCAATACTTGCGCCCAAATCTTGGCAATGGTTTGCTCAATAGGAGTGCGCGGAGCAACAAATTGCCCTTCCATTTCCGGTTTAATAGTATCAGCAGCTAGCAGTGCTTGACGGTCTATTTTCCCGTTGGCGGTGAGAGGTAGGGCTTTCAGTCGTACAAATGCTGAAGGTATCATATACTCCGGCAATTTTTCCTTAAGGAAATCCCGGAGATTGCTAACCAAAAATTCAGATTGATTCAGAACAACATAAGCAACGAGACGCTTATTACTGAGTTGATCTTCCTGTGCCAAAACAACAGTTTCTTGGATAGCAGGATGTTGACTTAGCACCGATTCAATCTCTCCAAGTTCAATGCGGAACCCGCGAATTTTTACTTGGTGATCAATTCGTCCCAAAAATTCTATAGTTCCGTCAGGAAGATAACAAGCTAAATCCCCAGTTTTATAAACTTTTATGGGATGGATATCTTCGGTTTTTAGATGCTCGATAGTAATAAACTTCTCAGCGGTTAGTTGGGGTTGATTCAGATAGCCTCGCACCACACTATCCCCACCAATGTATAACTCTCCAGGCACTCCGATGGGTACAGGTTGTAGATAATGATCGAGAATATAAACTTGAGTATTTGCGATCGCACGACCAATCGGCACTGTCTTCAAGTTATCCCAATTTGCTTGATCTTGAATTAGATAAGTCAAGACACCGACAGTCGTTTCAGTTGGTCCATAGTGGTTGATAATTTGACAACTTGGTTTGTAATTCTGGATTTTTTCAACTAACGTCCAACTGAGTACTTCACCCCCTAAAATTAGATACTTTCTCGGCAAAATCTTCTCCGGGTGGGAGGCTGTCAAAAGAGCGTTTAAATGAGAAGGAACAATTTTAAGACAGTCAATGGGATAACTTTTGCAATACTCTACAAATGCCTCTGGATTGGTTGCTCGTTCCTGGGAGATAATGTGTAACAATCCACCCGTACTCAAGGCTGGGAAAATAGCCGTATTACCCAAATCTGCTGCAACGGTAGAAACGGTGGCAAAGCTTGCACCCTTCGGCAAATCTAGTCGTTCTAAAATACCATGGAGGTAGTTGAGAAGTTGCCGATGTTCAATAGCAACACCTTTAGGTTGACCTGTTGAGCCTGAAGTATAAATAATATAGGCTAAATTCTCAGGACTTACTTGACCAGGCAAATTTTCTTCGGGTTGCTGACTAATTACTTCCCAATCAGTATCTAAACAAACAATCAGTGGATTTTGGATTTTGGATTTTGGATTTTGGATTGGATGTGGTTGAGTATTAGATTCAATTGAGTCTATGAGTGGATTGGTAGACTTTAATTCAACGTCTAAAATCGCTAATTTTGAATCGGCTAAGTGCTGCTGAGTTAAAATAACTGATACCCCAGCATCTTGTATCATGAACGTGAGGCGATCGCTCGGTAGTATCGGATCTAAGGGTAGGTAGGCTCCACCTGCTTTAAGAATACCCAATAAGCCAACAATCAGTTCTACAGAACGCTCCATGCACGGTGCTACAATGGTTTCAGAACTAACACCTAACAGTTGTAGGTGATGAGCAATTTGATTAGCACGGGTATTTAGTTCAGCATAAGTCAGTTGTTGATCTTCAAAGATAACGGCAATGGTGTTAGGAGTGTCTGCTGCTTGTTGCTCGAACAAATGAATAAAAGTATAGTCCTCTGTCATCCCTCCTGTTAGGGGGGAATGAGGGGGGTGGATACCGAAGTGTTTGGCGAAATTAATTTGGGTGTTGTTGAATTCGACGAGTAACTGATGGCGATCGCACTCACTCAAAATCTCTAATTCACCAATAGTCGCTTCAGGATTTTCGCTCACACTGGCTAACAAAGTTTGAAAATATCGTCCTAAGCGTTCAATATCTTCTCTCTGAAATAAGTTTGAATCATAGTGAAATTCTGTCAGTAAAGAGTCATCCTGCCGAATACAGGAAAGTTTAACTTTAAATCGGTCAATACAAACATATTGTTTATAAATTGACAACGTTAAATCAGCAACAGAATAGTGAGGAGACTGTTCCTCGAATTCAAAGCAAAACGGGAAAAACGATAAATCTATGTCTTTTCCAGTCGGATCTATAATTTCTTTCCAAGTAAATGATTCTTGCCATATCAAGCTATCGTTTATCGATTCATCAATTTGTTTTAATAAGTTACTAAATTTAGTTTGATCTTCTAAATGGCAATCAACAGGTAAGTATTTAGCTAATAAACCCAATGCTGGTTTCAATTCTTCATAATTTCGCCCATCACAATATGTACCAACCATAACGTCTGACTGTCCTGTCATACGCCAGAGTAAAATCTGCCAGCAAGTTTGCAGAAAAACAGAAATGGAAGTGTTGTATGTTTTGGCGATCGCTTCAAACTTCGCTACACTATCTGAATTAAAATCTAAAACAATAGATTGAGGTTCAAATCCGGGTTTAACAACAGGCTGATTTTCGTGCGGAAGTTTCCAATTCGCTAACGCTGAAAAATCTTTCGTGCGCCAATATTTTTTTCCTACTTCAGCCTCTTCCCCTTCAAATAGTTCATTTTGCCATTCAGCAATATCAACATATTGTAAAGGCTGATCATTCAGTTCCTGATTGTCTCCTCCTGCTGCATAATAACGGCTGATTTCCTGCACGATATTCTTGAGGGTAACTACATCAGCGTTCATGGCTGATAGAGAGACTATTAATATATGCTTATCTGGCGAAAGAGCGACTAGAGAAGTATCTAAAACTTGACCCTGTTCCAAGTCGAAATAGTGTTGACTAGCTGCGTCAAATAATGCCTCAATTTTAGCCTTTTGTTGTTCAGGAACTAAACCATCCAAGTTATGATACTGAATGCTAGCTGATCGGTTATCAGCAATCACTTGAAGTGGAATAGTCATGCCTGGTAAAGCCTGAAAATTAGTACGCAGAATTTCATGTTTCTCAACCGTCTTTTGTAAGGCTAACTCCAAAAGTTGTGTATTGAGATTTCCCTCAATTAAAACAGCACATTGAGCGCGATAAGGTTGGCTATTTCTAGTTTGCTGTAACAACCATAAACGTTCTTGTTGAGGGGAGAGTGAAAACCCCTCTATCGATAGACTCTGCATGGTTTTAACTCCGTTTTATTGTGTTGCGCTAACTATCTTTGTCTTTAAAATTTTCTGCCATTCCAACTACGACTTGCCGCGAACCTATAAAGGGTTTACGTCCATGAGCGGCTAGCATATTGTCTAGCATCAAAACATCCCCTTCTTGCCAAGGGAAAATAACCGTTTCTTGTTGATAGATTTGGCGAATTTCATCTAAGATAGAACCTTCTATGGGAGAGCCATCACCGTAATAAGCATTCCGGGGAAGGTGTTCTTCTTTCAATGTTGAAAGTAAGGTTTGGCGAACTTCTGGTTCTAAACTGGATACGTGAAATAAATGAGCTTGGTTAAACCATACCATTTCCCCTGTTTGAGGATGTGTGGCAACGGCTTGACAAACTTGACGAGTTCTTAAATTATTGCCATCCTTCCACTCAAAATCAATTCCAGATTGGCGGCAATAACGTTCTACCTCTAATTTATTCTTTGTCTGAAATACATTCTCCCATGAAAGGTCTAATTTGTCACCATAATTTCTGACATACATCACCTTTTTTTGGATAAATTTTTCTTTAATTTTTTCGTCGATACGTTGAAACACTTTTCGACTATCTGCAATCGGTGTTTCCCCTCCCTGTTCGGCTGATTTGAGACAGCAAAACCAAATTTTCATCGGCCAGTTTAGAGAGTATGCCATCTCGTTATGTAAAGGAATAGAGCGATTGGCAGGGTATTCAGTTGAAGTGTAAATTTTGCCACTCACTTGACTACGTGGTGTTGAACGATAGGAATAATCCAGCAACATTCCGGAAAGAGTTTGAATAAACTGCTCGAATTGTGTAACTTCGGTGATATCAAAGTTTCGGAATAAAATACCACCATGTTGTAAAAGATAGGATGCGATCGCATCTCGATTATTGGCTGCCCAAGTCACTAAGTTAATGCCTGCAACGGCGGGTTGAATCACTAAAGGTAGTGGCTGTTCGGGCTGAAGTAATTCGACTTTCACTAAGTCGGTTGGCGATACTTTAACGGCTGTGCGTCTAGTGGTTTTGAATTTCATACTCTTAGAAATTAGAAGTCAGGAGCTAGGCGTAATGTTTGAGTTTTAACGTTTAACGGATTTACGCCGAATGTTTCCGAGCTTTTGATGGCGGGCTGTTTTAAACTCTTGTTCTTGGGCAAGCTGTTGTTCTTTTTCGGTGTTTCTCAAGATCTCTATGAGTTCGTTGAGCGGAATGTTAGGGTGTTCGACTACTGTAATAAGTAGAGTTTCATAGAACTGCGTCATACGAGCAATTGTTGCTGCTTCAAAGATGTCAGTTTTATACTCAAAGAAACCCGTTAAACCTGTAGCTGTTTCTGTTAAATCAAGCTTAAGGTCATAGCGTGCTACCCCAGTTTCTACTTCTAAACTATTGAGCGTTAGACCTGGAAGTTCTACAGTTGGCATGGGCGTATTTTGGAGGACAAACCACACCTGAAACAGAGGATTGTTTCCGAGATTACGCTCTGGCTGTAACTCTGCTACTAACTTCTCAAAGGGTAAATCTTGATGAGCGTAAGCTCCTAACGCGACTTCCCTTACCCGCTTCAATACATCCTGAAAAGTGGGATTACCCGATAAAGCAGTCCGTAAGACAAGGGTATTCACAAAAAATCCAATCAGTTCCTCCGTTTCGCATCGGTTGCGATTGGCGATAGGTGAACCAACAGCAATATCCTCTTGCTGAGAGTAGCAATGGAGCCAGATTTTGAACGCCGCTAATAGAGTCATAAATAGGGTGACACCTTCCCGATGGCTCAGTGTTTTGAGCGCTTCTGTTAAAGTTGAGGACAAGGCAAAGCTGTGCTTTTTCCCGGCGGAAGATGAAGTAGAGGAGCGATTGGCTTTGCCACCGCCCAAAGGGCGATCGCTAGATAATTTCAGTACAGGCGGAATTGTACCCAGTTGCCGCTTCCAGTACGTGAGCTGAGTTTCTAACACTTCCCCCTGCAACCACTGTCGCTGCCAGACAGCGAAATCTGCATACTGAATCGATAGCTCTGGCAATGGCGAAGGTTGTCCTTGACAGCAAGCATAGTACAAGGTTGTCAGTTCTCGGAAAAACACTCCAACAGACCAGCCATCTGTAACAATGTGATGGATATTTAACACCAGTAAGTGTTCCTGCGGATTGAGTTGCAACAACATCCATCGCAGCAACGGACCTTGAGTTAAGTCGAAGGGTTGTTGGCTCCACCGCGTGACGAACTGTTGAACGTTTTGTGATTGCTCAACCTCTGACAACTCCTCTAAATTCATCACAGGCAGCTTCATCGTTAGGAATGGAGCAATCACCTGAACCGCTTGCCCATCAACCACACCGAAGGTTGTACGTAACACTTCATGGCGACGCACGATTTCGTTTAAAGCTTGTTCGAGTGCTGCCACATCCAGGGAACCAACAAAGTGTAAAGCTCCTGGCATGGTATAGGCTAAACTACCTGGCTGTAGCTGTTCCAACAGCCACAGTCTTTCTTGGGAAAATGACAGAGGTAGCTTGCCATTTCGAGCAATGCGATCAATAGGAGGAGCATTTTGTCCCGATTCTGACTTAAGCGCCTCTTGGATGGCGGCGGCTAATCCAGCGACTGTCGGCTCCTCAAACAAGCGGCGTAGAGGCAATTCTACCTCAAAGCAATTCTCTAATCGAGAAATCAATTGGGTAGCTAACAGGGAATGTCCGCCCAACTCAAAGAAATTATCGTAAATCCCAACTGACTCGACACCAAGAACTTGCACCCAAATTCCCACAACGGTTTCCTCAACTGGGTTACGGGGTGCCACAAAACTTTTTTGCCCATAATCATTACTACTATCAGGTGCAGGGAGGGCACGGCGATTCACCTTGCCATTCGGTGTCAAGGGCAGTGTCTCTAACCTCACAAAGGCGGACGGTATCATATAGTGAGGTAGCTTTTGTGTTAAGAACTGACGTAATTCGTGAGTTAGATCGGGTAAAGGTTCTTGAGCAACCACATAGGCAGTTAAATACTGATTATCCGGTTCATCCTCCCTGACAGTTACCACAGCTTGTACCACAGCCGGATGTTGACTCAATACCGCTTCAATCTCTCCAAGTTCAATGCGAAAGCCGCGTAATTTCACCTGATCATCGGTTCGTCCCAGGTACTCAAGGGTGCCATCACTGCGGTAACGAGCCAAGTCTCCAGTTTGATAGAGCCTTCCACCAACAGGATGAAGGATAAACCGTTGCGCCGTCAGTTCAGGACGATTGAGGTAGCCTCGCGCTACTCCAGCACCACCGATGTATAGTTCACCCGGAACCCCAATCGGTACAGGTTGCCCAAACGAGTCGAGTAAATAAATCGTGGTGTTGGCAATGGGGTGTCCAATCGGTACTAAAGATTTCTCCAGTTGAGTTGCCTCTAGCTGGTAAACTGTAGACCAAATGGTAGTTTCTGTCGGACCGTACAAGTTCCATACCGCAGCCCCTCTTGCCAGTAACTGCTCTGCCAAGTCACGGGGTAACGCCTCGCCACCACAGAGAATTTTCAACTCCTGACTGCCTTGCCACCCTGCGGCTAGTAACATACGCCATGTGGCTGGGGTGGCTTGCATCACAGTAGCACCGGATGCTGTCAGGGATTGGATTAGCTTTTTCCCATCCGTAGCGGTTTCTCGGCTAGCTATGACAACACGCGCACCCGTAATTAGGGGTAAATACAGTTCTAGAGCCGCAATATCAAAGGATAGGGTCGTAATTGCCAGAAAAATGTCAGAGGAGGTTAATCCTGGCTGCCGTGCCATTGAGGTTAAGAAGTTGACGACAGCACTATGAGGAATTTGTACTCCCTTGGGGAGTCCCGTAGAGCCTGAAGTGTAGATGAGATAAGCCAGATTTTCTGATGTGGCACAATGAACGGGGTTATCTACACTCTTTTGGCGAATCGTTTCCCAATCTGTATCTAAGCAGAGAACCTGTGCTTGATGGTGGGGTAAACTTTCGAGCAACGGCTGTTGCGTCAACACAATCCCCACCTGGGAGTCGGATAGCATGAAAGCTAGGCGCTCTTGGGGATAAGCTGGGTCTAAGGGGACATAGGCTCCACCTGCTTTGAGAATGCCCAAGAGTCCAACTATCATTTCTAGGGATCGCTCTACGCAGATACCCACCAGTTCCTCTGGCTTCACACCAAGCTGTTGTAGGTAATGTGCCAGTTGATTAGCTCGCTGATTCAACTCTCGATAGGTTAATTGTTGACCTTCAAACACTACTGCCACAGCATCGGGGGTGCGTTCCACCTGAGCCTCAAATAGCTCATGAATACACAGGTTGAGAGGATAGTCCGTCTGGGTATCGTTCCACTCCCGAAGCAGGGTATTGGTCTCAGCTTCAGGCAAAAGCGGTAACTCATAAAGATGGCGATCGCGATCGGTGACAATCCCAGAGAGCAATGTCTGCAAATGTCCTGCCATTCTGGCGATCGTATTTGCCTCGAATAAGTCCGTACTGTACTCGAAGGTGCCAATCAGTCCCGAATCGGTTTCTTCCATGTACAAGGTCAAATCAAACATTGCTGTAGTTCTGTCGCTCTCTACAGCACTCAACGTCAAACCCGACAACGTTATCTCTGACTTGGGTGTATTTTGAAGCACAAACATAACCTGGAACAGCGGATTGTAACTGAGGTTCCGCTGCGGCTGGAGTTCCTCTACCAACTTCTCAAAGGGTAAATCTTGGTGAGCATAGGCTCCTAAAGCCACCTCGCGTATCCGACTCAACAACTCCCGAAAGGTGGGATTGCCCGATAAATCAGTCCGTAGCACCAGAGTATTGACAAAAAAGCCGATCAGTCCTTCGAGTTCGGCTCGGTTGCGGTTGGCGACGGGAGAACCCACCACAATATCCTCGCTTCCCGTGTAGCGGTATAGCAGAGTTTTGAACGCTGCTAGTAGGGTCATAAACAGCGTGCTTCCTTCTTGCTGGCTTAAGGTTTTGAGGGCTATCGATTGCTCTTGGGAAAGTGCAAATGTATAGGTAGCACCCTGGAAGGTTTGAATGGCGGGTCGTAGGTAGTCCGTCGGTAACTCCAGCACGGATGGTGCGCCATCAAGGTGTTGCCGCCAGTAAGCAAGCTGAACCGCCAACACTTCTCCCTGTAGCCACTGCCGTTGCCAAGTTGCAAAGTCCACGTACTGAATCGGGAGTTCAGCTAAAGGTGAGGATTGCCCATTACAAAAGGCTTGATACAGTACAGACAATTCCTGCACGAGTACATCAATAGACCAACCATCAGAGGCAATATGGTGCAGGGTGAATAGGGCGATATGCTCCTGTTCGCCGAGGCGCAGTAATTTGACCCGAAGCATGAGGTCACTCTTTAAGTCAAAAGGCTGTTGCGCTTCTGCTCTGATCAGTTCTTTTGCGTTCGTCTCTTGTTGGGCAGTTGGTAACTCACTAAGGTCGAGTACGGGCAAGGGTAGTGTGGTTACGGATGAAATGACGAGTTCAGGTTGCTCGTCTACAGTTCTGATACGAGTTCGCAAGACTTCATGGCGACGGAGAATTTCGTTGAGACTTTGTGCTAAGGCGGCTTGATTGAGCGGCCCTTGTAAACGCAAAGCCCCAGCCATGTTGTAAAAAGGATTGTGTACTTCTAACTGGGACAGGAACCATAACCGCTGTTGTGCAAAGGATAAGGTTAATTTGCCATCCCTGGAAATGCGCTGAATGGGGGGGACTTCCAACCCTAACCCAGCCTGATTGGCGCGTTCAATGTCTTTGGCTAATTGAGTAACTGTCGGTTCCTCAAACAAGCGACGCAGAGGCAGTTCGACCTCAAAGACTTGCCGCACCTGGGAAATAACCCGCGTTGCTAACAGGGAGTGTCCGCCTAACTCGAAGAAGTTGTCGTGAATGCCTACTCTTTCAACGCCCAGAACTTCTGCCCAAATCCCAGCCAGCATTTCTTCAACCGGGGTAGAAGGTGCAACAAACGTGCTTTCACGCTGAAGTTGTTTCAGGTCAGGTGCAGGCAAAGCCCGACGATCTACCTTACCACTAGGAGCGATCGGCAAACTCTCCAACACGACAAAAGCTGAGGGCAGCATATGCTGGGGCAACCGTTCTTTCAGGAAGTTACGCAGTTGCGGTACCCGTTCGCTGCTGATTGCTGAGGTGTTATGTAGTTCTTGAGTTTCAGAGTTCAAGACTACATAAGCAACTAAACGCTTGTCACCAGGAGTATCTTCCCTAACTACAACGACACTTTCTCCTACCGCTGGATGCTGACTCAGTAACGCCTCAATTTCTCCCAGTTCAATGCGGAAACCACGAATTTTTACTTGGTGATCAATCCGCCCTAAAAACTCAATGGTTCCATTAGGTAACCACCTGCCCAAATCTCCGGTTTTGTAAATTAAATCCCTGTTGGTTCCTGGTAACGGTTTAGCCGTACTTGGAAACGGGTTAGGAACAAAACTGAAATTGGTTTTCTCTTCATTTTTCCAATACCCCTCACCCACTCCATATCCTGATACACAAATCTCTCCCGGAACTCCGATCGGGACTAAGTTCATCTGAGAGTCAAGGATATAAAGATTTAAATTAGCTAAAGGTTTCCCAATCGGTACTGTTCGTTGGTTTTCCGGTAAAGGCTTTTCAATAATGAACTGAGTAATATCATCAGCCGCTTCAGTTGGTCCGTAAGCATTAACGACCTTAATTGAGGGATACAAATGCAAACACTGATTGACCAGATTTACCGATGCCGACTCTCCCGTTACCATGATCCACTTCAGGTCAGGTAATAATCTTTCTTGAGGGGATAAACGGGAAGCATAGTTCAGTAAAGCAGTAAGAACGACGGGTACTAATTCTAGAATTGTGAGTTTTTCTTGTTTAATAATTTGGAATAACTTTTCAGGATTAGAAACCGTCTCAGTGTCTACAATGACTGTCCTTCCCCCAATTAAAAGTGGTGCCAAAAATTGCCAAACCGAAATATCCGATGAAGCTGGAGCACTTTGCAAAAAACTATACTCTTCAGTAAATTCGAGAGCATCAAACTGAGCATAAATATGATTAATTGCACCACCATGATTAATAATGGCACCTTTAGGGAATCCAGTTGAACCGGAGGTATAAATCATGTAAGCCGGGTCAATTCCCCGATTGATAAAACCTAGATTCTCATCCGGAAGGTTATCAAAATCTAGTGGACTAAATATAGTAATGTCAGGAAATGTTTCACCCGGTACTGAATTAGGCTTAGTCTCTAAACATATTAGGCATTTCAATTGAGGACAATATTTAACTAAATTGGTGATTGTTTTTACCAGGCAAGACTCTGTTAAGAGAACGCGCACTTCACTATTCGATAGCATATACCTGATTCTCTCCGGAGGATATGTACTATCAATAGGCACATAAACTGCCCCCACTTTTAAAATAGCAAGTATAGCTATCAAGAAATTGGTATTACGCTCTTTTAGGATACCAACGAATTCTCCTTGCCTAACTCCTGAATCTTGGAGTAATCTAGCTAGTTGATTAGCTTTTTTATTGAGTTCTTGATAAGTGAGTTGTCCTCCTTCACAAACTACGGCTGTTTGATCAGGATTTTGAGATACCTGTTCTTCAAATAAGTGATGAATCGTCTGAGAAACTGGATAGTTTCGAGAATTGTGATTAAAATCTTTAAGTAATTGGTGCTTATCCGATTCTTTTAATAAATCAACATCCGACAGCTTGATATTGATATTCTGAAAAATCTTCTCGATAGCAGTAACATAAGATTTGCCAAACAATTCAATTGTTTTATTGCAAAAAACAGATTCTTTGTAGTCAACTCTACACCGAATCTTATTTTCTACCACAACAAAAGAAAACGTTAGGTCATTGTTCAAGCTTAGTATATCTTTGGAGTCATGGATATTTTCCAATAAAACGCAAATATCAAAAAGTGAGCAGCGGTTTTTAAGGTGTGGTAATTTTAAGAGTTGAACTAATCGCTCAACTGAATAGCCTTGATGGTTATAAGCACTAATTGTAATCTCTTTAACGTGAAGCAGTAAATCTTTGAAGCTAATCTGATTAATTCCACTAAACCGCAAAGGTACAGCTTGATTGCCTAAACCATCACAACTCTTTTGTTTATAACTAGGAGAGCCGACAATTAAATCAGTAGTTACTGTGTATTTTTGCAGCAATACAATGAGAACTCCTAAAAGAACTAGATAGATGGAGAAGTAAGATTTTTTTGTAAATTTAATAATAAATTCGGATAACTCAACGGGTAAATCAAAAGCAACACATTCATTCTTATTAGTAGCAGAATTAGGTCTTAAATAATCAGGGATTAGATTAGTTTCTGGTAATTCTCCAGAGAGTTGTTTTAACCAATAGATTCTCCGAGAAAGTAAGAGTTGGCAAGGCTCAGACAATTTATTTGCCAATTTCTCAATGGCTTGTTGAGTCAGAACTTCCTTTGGGTCATCTATCTGAATACTCATGGTTTATTTCCTCTAATTTATTTTTGGCTTTAATCTGCTGTCTTGAGATGAATGCTTTAATTGCATAAACTAAAATCAAAACAGACTTCTTTTTCTAAATCCGAACTTATATTTGAATGAATTGCATTGAACAAAGATAAGTCTTTGAGGCGTACTTCAGGATTAGCAACTATGTTTTGGAGTAATACTTCCAGATGTTCCAATATCCCAATAATCGTTTCCTTGTCAAAGCGGTGGCTATAATAGGCAATTTCTATTCCTAGTTTTGAACTGGGATAAAAGACAATATTGAGTGGATAATTCGTCCAGTAAAAGTTGCTATGGAGTTCTAGCTCTATATCTTCCCATTCCGGTAAACTCTCATTATTTGTGACTTTCTCGAACACTACTAAACTCTCGAACAAAGAGCGATCGCGCGGCACTTCACTCCACCCTTGAATTTTGACCAGTGGACTGTATTCGTACTGACGCATTTCTACAAGTTGCTCCTGAAGCTGTTTGAGCCAAGGTAGTAGATACTGTTCTTGATCAATCTCCACCCATACAGGTAAACTGTTGATTAACATTCCGATCATCGAATCAGCCCCTTTTAGGTCTACTGGACGACCAGCAACAGTACATCCATAAACTACTTTTTGCTCATCAGTGTAATCACTGAGCAGCAAAGCCCAAACTCCCTGCAATAGGGTGAATAATGTGAGTTTATGCCGCCGAGCAAATACCTGTAGTCTTGCTGTAGAATCTTTTGATAGATAGGTGAGTTGATGAGCGACTGTTTCTTTCTGGCTGGACAAATTGTCAGCGTACAAATTAGTTAAGGAAGTAGTAGATTTTAATCCTTTTAGCTTCTGTCGCCAGAAAACCTCCGCTTTAGATAAGTCTTGCTTTTGTAACCAAGCGATGTAGTCCCCAAAGGAACTACTAGCTGCAAATGAAATATCTCTACCCTGACAAAATGCTTGATAAAGTTGACCAACTTCCTGAAAAATTAATGCAAGTGACCAACCATCCGCAATGATAAAGTGTGCGCTAAAAACAAATTCGTAGTAAGACTCGCTAAAATGGAACAAATTCAGCCGTATCAGGAAGTCTTGGGATAAATCAAAACCCTGCTTACGGTCTTCTTCCAGAAACGCCTCTAATCTTTTGCGCTTTTCGACTGGCTCTCTTCCCCGCCAATCATGCTGTTTTAGGGGTACTGTTACTTGCTTATAAACAATTTGTACGGGTTTTTCAATATCTTCCCAATAGAAACTGGTACGCAAGCTGGTATGCCGATTAACTACTTCCTGCCAAGCGCGGTGAAAAGCATGAACATTTAGCTTGCCACGCAAAGACAAAGCCATCTGAATTAAATATAATGAACTCAATTCAGGAGCATAGGTACAGTGAAAAAGGATACCTTCCTGTAGCGGTGAGAGTTCGTAAATATCTTGAATGTTTTCGTTTTCCATCTTGAAAATTACTGTAAATTAGACACCATCAATTCAATCTATTCCTGAGAACACCTACAACATAAGGAAAGACTTGGGAGACAAGGAGGACAAGGAAGACAAGGCAGAGGTATTTTGAAAATCATTTAGACTGGCTATAGGTTTGTTTTTTCAAACGGTGTAAACTCAGATTAGTTACCTTTTATTGGCTTACTTTTTACTTGATCGCTTGATTTTATTGAATATTTTGTCAAGGTCTTTTTGATTGATCTGGGCTTGGGGGAAGTTTGAAGAGGTGTAATTTTTAGCTTCATTCGATGGGGGAATGAAAGACACCATCTCAGTATTTACCTCTTGTTCAGCTTGGAGAGTTTGTAGCGTGTTAGCGACCACTGCCAATTCAGCAATGGTCTGGTTATCAAATAGCTGTTTGGGGATAAGCGGCAAACCCGCTTGGTTAGCTTTGTAGATAATTTGGATGCTTACAAATGAATCCCCACCTAATTCAAAAAAGTTATCGTGGATACCAATTCTCTCAACACCGAGAACTTGAGTCCAAATTTCGGATAGAACCTGCTCAACTGGAGTTCTTGGAGGCACAAAAGTACCTTCAGGTCTAAGCTTGGTGAAATCTGGTACAGGCAAAGCGCGATGGTCTACCTTGCCATTGGGAGTGAGCGGTAGTGCCTCCAGCATTACAAAAGCCGACGGCACCATATAATTAGGCAACTTTTTCTTTAAAAAGCCACGCAGTTTATGCGTCATATCCTCTAAAGATGCCTGACCGACGATATAAGCCACCAAGCGCTTGTTGGCTGGTTCATCCTGCCGCACGAGCACCACCGCTTGTTCTACGGCTGGGTGTTGCCGCAACAGGGATTCAATCTCCCCTAACTCAATGCGGAAGCCGCGCAGCTTGACCTGATGGTCAATGCGCTCGATGTACTCAATCGTGCCATTGGGTAGATAACGCGCTAAGTCCCCCGTCTTGTACAACCTTCCTAGCACTCGATGATGGATAAACTTTTGCTGACTCAGTTCGGGGCGATTGAGATAGCCTCGCGCTAGTCCTGCACCGCCAATGTGCAGTTCCCCTGGAATACCCATCGGCACAGGTTGCCCCCATGAGTCGAGCAGATACACCTGAGTATTGGCAATCGGGCATCCAATCGGGACTTGTGCCTTGACGAGTTTGGCTGCCTCTACCTGAGAGACAGTAGACCAAATCGTGCTTTCCGTCGGTCCGTACAGGTTCCATAGCGCCGCACCTTTGGTCAGTAACTGTTCGGCTAAGTCGCGGGGTAAGGCTTCACCCCCACAGAGGATTTTCAACTGAGGATTACCTTGCCACCCAACTCCTAACAACATTTGCCAAGTAGCTGGAGTCGCTTGCATGACTGTGGCACCAGAAGAGTTGAGCTGCTCGATGAGCTGTTTGCCATCGCTAGCCACTTCCCGACTCACTAATGCCACACGGGCACCTGTAATTAGGGGCAGGTACAACTCTAGAGCAGCAATATCAAATGAGATCGATGTTACAGCCAGGAGTACGTCAGTCTGTGTTAATCCTGGCTGGCGCTGCATGGAGGTTAAGAAGTTGACCACAGCGCTATGGGGAATTTGCACCCCTTTGGGTTTCCCTGTAGAACCTGATGTGTAGATGACGTAAGCCAGGTTTTCCGGTGTGGTGCTGCTAGTGCAGCATGGCGGAAATAACTCAGCACCTAAAATCTCTCCCTTGTCCCCCTTGTCTCCCTTGTCCTCCTTGTCTCCCTTTTGCTCAGACGTGGTGACAAACTTCTGCCGTCCTGCACTAGTCGGATTAGTGTAACTTTGTTGGCTGATGCTGTGCCCATCGCTATCTAAGACGACGACTCGTGCCTGATGAGAGGGTAGGGTGGAGAGTAACCGTTTCTGGGTTAGTAAGACAGGCATTTGGGAATCTGACACCATCAAGGCAAGACGTTGTTGGGGGTAAGCGGGGTCTAGGGGGACATAAGCTCCACCCGCTTTGAGGATGCCTAACAATCCAACGACCATTTCTATTGAACGCTCGACACAAATTCCCACTAAGACTTCGGGTTTGACACCCAGTGTTTTCAGGTAATGTGCCAGTTGATTGGCTCGCTGATTGAGTTGCCGATAGGTGAGCTGTTGATCTTCAAACACCACAGCTACCGCATCAGGGGTTTGTGCTGCTTGGGTTTCAAATAGCTGGTGGATGCAAGCTTGTTTTGGATAATCTGCCTGAGTATTGTTCCACTCCTCCCACAATTGATACTGTTCGGCTGAAGTTAACACAGGTAAGTCACACAGGCGCTGGTCGGGATTGGCGACAAGGCCTTCTAATAAGGTCTGGAAATGCCCTACCATCCGCGTTATTGTCGAGTCATCGAACAGGTCGGTATTGTACTCTACTCTGCCTGCCAAACCCGATGGTGTTTCGCTCAGATCAAGGGTTAAATCAAACTGCGAGGTCTTGGTATCAACTCTTTCTGAAGGACTCAAGTTTAGACCAGGAAGCTCCAAGTTCGTGATTGGGATATTTTGCAAAATAAACATCACCTGGAACAACGGCGGGTAACTCAAGTCTCGTGCTATTTGTAATTCTTCCACGAGCTTTTCAAACGGCAAGTTTTGGTGGGCATAAGCTTCCAAAGTTACCTCTCGCACCCGTTTTAACAATTCCCGGAAGCTGGGATTGCTAGACAAATCAGTACGCAGCACCAAGGTATTGACAAAAAAACCAATCAGCCCCTCTATTTCCGTGCGGTTGCGGTTAGCAATGGGTGAACCGACCAGAATATCCGCCTGCCCCGTGTAGCGATAGAGTAAGGTGTTGAACGCCGCTAGCAGTGTCATGAAGAGAGTGGAGTGTGTTTGCTGACTTAAAGCTTTAAGCGCCTCGGTGATTGTATTGGGCAGTATAAATAATTGGGTTGCACCTCGGAAGGTTTGGGCTGGCGATCGCGGACGGTCAGTGGGAAGCTGTAGCAGAGTGGGAGCGCCATCGAGTTTTTGCTTCCAGTAGGACAACTCTTTGTTGAGTACTTCTCCCTGCAAGTACTGCCTCTGCCATACCGCGAAGTCGGCATATTGGATGGGTAATTCAGGTAATGGTGAAGCTTGACCTTGGGAGAAGGCTTGGTACAGTTGATTCAACTCGTGGAAAAGCACCTTGCCAATCGACCAACCATCTGAAACAATATGGTGCATCACCAGCAGCAATAAATACTCTGTATCTCCCAATTGCAGCAATGTTGCCCGCAATAATGAACCTTGAGTGAGATTGAAGGGTCGTTGAGCTTCCTCGATAACTAAACGTTGCACATGGGTGTCCCGTTCGGCTTCAGATATCCGTCGTAAATCAACCAACGGCAGCGCAAAAGTTACGGTTGGTGAAATGACTTGGATAGGTTGCCCGTTGACATTCTTAAAGGTAGTTCGCAAGGCTTCATGACGCTGAACAATCTCCCTGAAACTCTGCTCTAGGATTTCTACTTGGAGCGCACCAGTAATTTTAATAGTTCCAGCTAAGTGATAGGCTGCATTTTCACCCTCTATTTGATTGAGAAACCACATTCTTTGCTGGGTAAAAGATAGGGGTAAGTTCTTGTCTCTTGAGATAGGCAGAATCGCCTCACCCATAGAACTTGAAGCACTATCAGTTTTTTGTAAGAACTTGATTATTTCTGCTTTTCGCTCTCGAAGCTGAGTTAGCAAATCGGGTGTTAATGTCCCATTAGGAGCGCTATAACGCAATTTGCCCTCATTAATCCAGAGCTTCACATCGAGCTGCTGAAAGTCCGATAAAATTTCATCAATAGTTTTCATATTTCTCCCTCCTCGCGGTCATCTAATCCAACACTTGCAGGAGTGCTAATTTCTTGATTTTTTAAATAATGCTTCTCAAGATAATCCGAGATTTTAGCTACAGTCGGTGCTTCAAAAATGCTGCTCAAAGGCAGCTCTACTTGTAACGTTTTCCGTATCCGAGAGATGAATTGAGTAGCTAATAATGAATGCCCTCCCAGCTCAAAAAAATCATCGTGGACACCCACTTTCTCAATACCCAAAAGGTTTTGCCAGATGGTGGCTATTGTGTCCTCAACTTGATTACGGGGAGCAATGTAAGCCTTGTCTAGGTTAGGACGGGGATAGGCTTGCTGAGTGGAACGGGTGGCAGCGTTACTTTCTAAATTTTTGGAAGAATGGTGCTGCTTTATTGCCGTTTGCAGCTCTCGTCCTGAAACAATAATCTGAGGCAGTGGATAACTAAGAATCCGGTTGAAGACTTCTATTCCTTCGTTGGGTGTAATGCTGCTTTTCTGGCTCTCTTCATAAAATTGCTTCAGTTCATCTGGTACGGTCGCTTGGAGTGCCATTCCAACTTGTTGCCAGTTATCCCAGTTGATTGTAACCGTGAGCGAATCATTTTTCGAGGCTCGGTAGTGAGCATAAGCATCTAAAAATGTACTCGCCGCAACATAATCCACTGCATATCCACCGGAGATTGAACTAATGGATGAAAAGAGTACGAAAAAGTCAAGCGGCTTAACCTTAAAAATAGCTTCTAGAACCAAAACGCCTTGAACTTTAGGAGCCAAAACTGATTCGATTATTTCCGGCTTTCTAAGCTGCATCTTTCCTGGAATGGCAAGCCCCGCCGCATGAATAATTCCATGAATTTGCCCAAATTGTTCGTAGGCTTGATTCACTACTGCTTGCATTTGTACTGGATTACTCACATCGGCACTGACTACCAACACTTCTGCACCCAGCGCTTCTAGAGCTTTTAATTGGTGAATTTTTTCACTGATTGGGTTATGCTGTTCGTGAGTCGCTAGCCATTGTTCCCACTGGTTGCGATTGGGAAATTCCGAACGCCCGATTAGGATTAATTTAGCTTGTACTGTTCGGGCTAAATGCTCTGCCATAACCAAGCCAATGCCACCTAAACCACCAGTGATTAAATAAACTCCACCGTGGCGCAATTGAGGTATCTGCTCAGACTTCGCTTCCAATCGCACAGGCTCAAACGTTTGCACCCATCGATGCTTACTACGGTAAGCAACGACTGCATTCGATGAGGATATGCTCAGTTCTGCTATTAACTGGTTGACTAGTTGTTGTTCCTGAACACTTTCCGATTCAGGAAGCACAATATCAATGCTGCGGCAGCTAATCTGGGGATACTCTAAGGGAATCACCCTTACTGCACCTAATACCGTTGCTTTCTCTGGGATGAGGACTTCTGAGCCAGTCACCTCGTACAGATTGTTGGAAACGACACCGATTTGCATCGAATCGGTCAGGTTGTGATTCCCGATCGCTTGAGCTAAGTAGAGTAAGCTATAGAAACCTTGTATCTGAGATTTCTCAAAAAATTCAGTTTCCGATTGAGTAGTACCAATTATCTCTGTGTGGGGAACATTTGGCGTGACACTCCACAAGTGAGCAATGATTTGGGGGAGTTGGTTGCGGCTAATCAATTCTGCAAGTAAAGCATCGTAGTCCTGAGATCGTTGGGGATTAATGGTGTAAACCCCTTCACTGATGTGAGCAAACCTTTCCCCAACCCTTACCTGGAGTACTTCCTGATGTTTTTGTTCGAACTGTTTGACTATTTGCTCACCCAAACCCCATTCATCAACAAACACCAACCAACGCGACTTTTGAGTTGCCAAATCGGTCTGTTGTAATAACTGAGGCAGTGTTGATTGTTTCCATATTGGAACGTAGAACCAATCAGTAAGGTCAGGTTTTTTGCTGGATGAAAGCTGTAGAGATTTAACAGTTATCTCTGGCTGTGGCGACAAGCGCAATTTTGTAAACGCTTGAGGGATTTGCGCTTTTGTAGAAGCAGTATGAGCGATAAAAATATGCTCTTCTGATGCCTGATGTTCAGGCAAAGTTTCTATCTTATCAAACCCCTGATTTTGTAATTCTTGCTGCCATTGCGATTTTGATAAAAATGGATAATCTTGACGCGGGTCTTCATCAGCAAAAGACCGTGCGATTGGGCTAAAAACCAATTCAAAAACTAGCGATTCAGGAGCTGTCAACTCCCAAAGTAGCAGGACTCCTCCCGGAGCTAATAAAGATTGGGTATGGTGCAACGCTTCTCTTATATTCTGGGTGGAGTGCAGTACATTTCGAGCTACTACTACATCAAAACTATGAGGTTTATAGCCCTGATTTTCAGGGTTTTTCTCGATATCCAACAAGCGATATTCAACAAATGGATATTTGTCAAACTTTTGTTTAGCCCGTTCTAAGGAATAAGAATTCGCATCGGTAAAAGTGTAGGTGGTATGTTCTGGGGAGAGTACAGGCAGTAGCAATGAGGTAGTCACGCCAGTTCCCGCCCCTACTTCCAAAATCCTAAGATTCACATCCTTTTTTAAGGAATGTGCTGCCTGTTGCAGAATTTTATGCAAAATAGCGCTGTAATAATCAAATAAAGGAGCGTCTTTAAAAAATTGTTCTAGGTTATCTAGAGACCCATTGGGAAAGAGTATCTCCAAGTGTTGTTTTTTACCTAGAAGTGCGGCAGATATATTCTCCCCACACGATTGAATAAACTCTAACCATTGCGGTGTAGTGACAAACTGTGCTTTAGCTTTTTCTAGTAGAGTTTGAAAAGCTTCTTTGGATAGCTGGGAAAGATTGATGAATGTATCGCCATGTTGTTCTAACTGGCCCTGCTTGACTAAAATTTTTAGCCATCTGGACAGCAATGGCTGGTACTGTGGCTGAATTGAAAGTTGCTCGTATAATGCTTGCTCAGAATAACGTTCTTCAGGATTGGCAAAAGCACCTAAACGCCTCAGAGTCAGGTTGATATAAGCAACGCACAACTGCTCTAAGGATTGTTGTTTTATTAAATAACTCGGAGCGTCAAATGCTTCGATACCCTGCCGTGATTGTATTCTTGCCGCTTCTACTAGAGATGACCAAAGTAGAGGAGTTGTTGGTTTTTGCTTGAGGTGTTCATTAATCTGTTGTGGTGGATCGATCCAATAGCGTTGGCGTTCAAAAGGATAGGTGGGTAAGGGGATGCGATCGCGTTTTTCATAGGCATAAAATCCTGACCAATCTACCTGAACTCCTGCTAACCAAAGCCGACCTAAAGCATTGAGTACAGTGGCTACATCAGAGTGTTCATCCTTGGGATGAGGCAGCGAAGACAATACAATTTGTTCAGATGCTTGCTGTTTGGTCAAGCTGCTTAACGTGCGTCCTGGTCCAACTTCTAAGAAAAGTAATCGTGAATCTTTTAGTAATTCCGAAATGCCTTCCGAAAAGCGCACAGTTTGACGCAGGTGCTGTGCCCAATAATTGGGATTTGTTGCTTGTGTTGCTGTAATCCAAGTGCCAGTAACGTTGGAAATAAATGGAATTTGGGGAGGGTTGAGCTTGACTTTTTTTACCTCTTCTGTGAAAGGATGAACTATCGGATTCATCATCTCGGAATGAAAGGCATGGGAGGTATGTAGCCGACGATAAACGATTGCCTTTGCCTCTAATTGACGTTCCAGTTGTTCTACGGCTTCTACTGAACCCGAAACTACACTGAGAGAGGAACTATTACTCGCAGCCAGAGAGAGTTTTTCACCTAAGAAAGGTTGCACATTGTCAGCGGATAAATTTACTGACAGCATTGCTCCAGCAGGCATTTGTTGCATCAATTGTCCGCGAGTAGCAACCAGTGTCAAAGCATCTTCTAAAGAGAAAACACCAGCCAGACAAGCGGCTACATATTCCCCAATACTGTGTCCGATCATTGATTGGGGTTGCACTCCCCAGGAGATCCACAATTTAGCTAGGGCGTACTCAATAACAAAAAGTGCAGGTTGGGTAATAGCCGTTTGCTTGAGTTGCTCTGATGCCCTTTCAACGTCTTCTTGTGTGGGATACAAACAGGAGCGCAAATTAATAGCAAGATGGGGTTGAAGTAGGGCAAAACAGCGATCGCATTCTTCCCGAAATGTCGGTTCATTCTGGTAGAGTTCTCGCGCCATGTTTACATATTGCGCTCCCTGTCCAGTAAACATGAACACAAGGGGGCGCTCGCTTGATTCTTCAAATTGGGTAAAAACCCGTTGTGGATTACCTAATTCTAGGGCTTTTACTGCATCCTCAATGTCTTTTGCTACAACAATGCGACGATGTTGGAATGCCCTACGACCAAGTTGGAGAGTGTAAGCGATATCAGCTAAATTTAGGTTTGGATGCTGCTTTACATAATTTGCCAAATTAGCTGTTGCCGTTTCCAAAGCTGAACTAGTTTTAGCAGATAGCACCAATAATTGCCAATTTCGGGAAGGGCTAGAAGTGTTTTTTGCAGGCGCTTCTTCGAGAATGACGTGGGCATTTGTGCCGCCAAATCCAAATGAACTAACTCCAGCACGACGGGGAGTTCCATTCATTTTCCATTTAGCAAGTTTAGTATTAACGTAAAACGGGCTATTCTCAAAATCAATCTCAGGATTGGGCGTTTCAAAATTGAGGCTGGGGGGTAGTAATTTATGATGGATTGCTAGGACAGTTTTGATTAAACCCGCAATCCCTGCGGCGGCATCTAAATGCCCAACATTGGTTTTCACTGAACCAATTGCACAGTAACTTTTTTTATCAGTATCGGCGCGAAATGTCCGTGTCATTGCCGCAATTTCAATCGGGTCACCCAAGGGAGTTCCAGTTCCGTGGGTTTCCATGTAGCTGATTGTTTTTGGCTCCACTTCAGCCATCACTTGAGCCGCTCGAATGACTCTGACTTGACCCTCCTCACTGGGGGCTGTGTAGCCAACTTTTAAAGCACCATCATTATTAATAGCTGAACCTTTAATAACAGCATAAATATAATCACCATCTGCTAGAGCATCTTCCAGCCGTTTTAAAACAACAACACCAATTCCGTTACCACCAATTGTACCGTTTGCCTTGGCATCAAACGCTCGACACTGACCATCAGGAGAAACAATTTCTTCTGGTGATAATGTTAATTCATTCTGCGGAACTTTCACCGAAACACCAGCCGCTAAAGCCATGTCACATTCGCCACTCAGCAAGCTTTGGCAGGCTAAATGAACGGCAACTAAGGAACTCGAACAGGCTGTTCCTACACTGACACTCGGTCCTTTGAGATTCAATTTATAGGAAACACGGGTGGGGACGTAATCCTTATCAATGCCAACTAAAGTTTGTAAGAATCCCCTGGATTCCATCAATTCTCGGTTGGGATAAAGGTTATAGAACGAGTAAGTACTCATTCCCACACCAGCATAAACTCCAATTGGTCGATTTTCTCGTTCAGAGTCATAGCCCGCATTTTCTAGAGCTTCCCAAGCACATTCTAAAAAGAGGCGATGTTGGGGGTCCATCACTTCAGCTTCTCTAGGATTGAAGCCAAAGAATGACGCATCAAATTGTTCGACATTATCCAGCACCGCACCGGCTTTGATAGACGGTTTAGACCCGTTAGCTTTTACTTCTAATTCATTGGATTGGGAATCGGGAAAAACGGAAATTACCTCCACTCCATTTTTCAGGTTTTCCCAAAATTCATCAACTGTACTGCTACCGGGAAAACGCCCGGAAATCCCGATTATTGCAACTTCTAATCCGTTTGATTCAATGTTCATGATAGTTATAACTTAGTCATTGGTCATTGGTCATTAGGCTTCTTACAAAAGTATTTTTATAATGCGGTTTGGAGCAATTCTTATCGACTTTTCTCTCGTTCCGACTTCTGCCAAAAGATCTAAGGACTAACCTCCCTTGATCTCTCAAATCGTTGCTTCAAGAGATGCTTCCTTCGACTAAGGTTCTGTTCTAATTCAGTAAATTCTTGGTTGAAACTATTGGTAGGATTGGCTTTAGATAAGTGGTGGGCTAATGACCTAATTGTTGGGGAATTAAAGAAATCTACCAATGAAAAAGAGTTTAGCTGATTATTGGGCAATTTGTCTTTAATTTTTTGGTAAGTTTTGGTAATGAGTAATGAATTGCCACCTAAATCAAAGAAATTATCATTGACTCCGACTTTTTCTAGCTCAAGTACCTCTTGCCAAACAGAAGCAAGAATAGTTTCAATATCTGTCTGGGGTGCTATATAAGCAGTTTCTACTTTCTGGAGAAGGCTTTCTTCAGTAGGAAGCAGACGGCGGTCGACTTTACCATTGGTTGAAAGGGGTAAAGTCTCCAAAAATACAAAGGCTGAGGGCATCATATAAGCGGGTAATTTCTTTTTAAGAAACTCACTAATTTCCTCAATCGAGATAGCAAATTTCTCTTTAGGAACAATGTATGCTATCAATTGCTCTTTACTATGTTCTTTGCCGACTGCGGTGATTATCGCCGATCGCACGGCTGAATGTTCCATCAAAGCCGCCTCAATTTCTCCAGCTTCGATACGGTGTCCCCGAATCTTAATTTGGAAGTCTTCTCGACCTAAAAATTCGATATTACCATCGGGTAGATAGCGTCCCAAATCTCCAGTTCGGTACAGACGTTCTCCCGTGCGAGGATGAGTAATAAAATTAGCATTAGTCTTTTCTTTATCTCGCCAGTAACCTTTTGCTAACTGCACTCCAGCACAGTACATTTGACCACGAACCCAAACAGGGCAATCTTCTAAAGCTTCGTTCAAAATGTAATAGTTTGAGTTAGCCATCGGCTGACCATATGGGATACTCTTCCAATTTGGGTCAACTTTTTCTATCAAATATCCAATATTCCAGAGCGTTGTTTCAGTAGGTCCACCAACACTGAGAATTTGGATTTGTGGAACTAAAGTTTTAAGCCGATTGGGAAGGGATACTGGGAGCCAATCTCCACCCATAATGGCTAAACGTAAGCTATCGGGTAACGCGACAGATTGACTCTCTGCATAATCTACCAACATCTCCATCATGGCGGGGACTGAATTCCACAGCGTCCCCTGTTCACGTACTATTAAATCCGCCCAGTGAGCAGGGTCTTTAACCCGACAAGCATCAGGTAAAATAATTGTGCCACCTGCACTTAGAAGACCAAAAATGTCATAAACAGATAGGTCATGGTTGAGAGCAGTGAGAGCTAATATGCGGTCTTGGGAACTAACGTTAAAATGTTCATTTGTATAGGTCACTGCATTAACGGCATTGCGATGAGTAATCATCACTCCTTTTGGCAAACCTGTGGAACCAGAGGTGTAGATTACATAGGCTAAATCCTCCGGTTTTTGGACTGGCTGTAGCATTTTTTTACTTTTCGTCGCTACGTCTTCTTTGTCTATACACAGGCGATAAATTTGGTCAGGGAAAGAAAGTTTATCATTCAGCCAAGATTGGGTCAGAATAATTTCAGCTTCACTATTTTCTAACAAATATAAAAAGCGTTCTTCAGGGAGTCCGGGGTCAATAGGAACATAAGCCGCACCAGACATTAAAATCCCCATAACCGCAACAATTTGTTCCCATCCTTTCTCCATCACAACCGCTACTAATTTGTTGGGAATTACCCCCAACTGCCGTAAGCGAAGACCCACCTGATTAGATCGTTCATATAATTCTTGATAAGTTAAATTACGTTCAGATGAAATAACTGCACGCTCATTTCCTCTTATCTTTACTTGTGCTGTAAATAACTCATGGAGCAATTTGTCGGGAATGGGTGCAGCAGTAGCATTAATACTATCTCGTTGTGCTAATTGAGTAGGAGGAAGCAGTTGTCTGGTTGTCTCAACCCAGGCTGATTCAGAAGTAGCTAGCTGTTCTATGAAACAGCAATACGCCCCAAACATATCCTCAATTAACCCTTCCGGAAATAGTTCTTCAACAACATCCCAATTAAATGTCAATGTTTCCTTTTCTTCCCAAACTTGAATATCCATCCACGCTTGAGAGGCTTGACTAATGCCGTAAACTAACTCTCCAAAATGACTAAATGTTAACGTTTCTTGACCGAGAGAACTAAAGCCTAAAGTACTAGTAAAAATGACAGGCATAGCATGAGGCGCTGTACCTTTTCTCCGCGATAATTCTCGAACTACGCGCACGCCACTAAAGTAGCGATGTTCTAAATCCTGCCACAATTGTTTTTGCAGGCGAAGAGATCGGTTAGTAAACGATTCTGAGGTTGAATGATCAACTGCCAAAAGAGTAACAGAGGTAAAATCTCCCAAAATATCATTAACTTGGGGATGCAGAGGTAGACGGTTAAATAGAGCTAGATTGAGAGTAAATTGGGGATTTTTATTCCAAAGCGTAATGATTTCTGCAAACGCAGCAAGCAAGACACCAGAAGGCGTTAAACCCACTTTAGCCGCACGTTGTTTTAATTGCTGCCATTGTGTTTGTTCAATACTCGTTTCATAACGTTTAGTTCGATATTGTTTGAGTTGCTGGGGACTCTTCGCTAGAGGTAAGTCTGGCGCTGGGGGAAGGGTATCAAGGCGGTTCAACCAATAATCTTGCGATCGCTTGTACAATTCCGTCTCTTGCAAAGCTTGTTCTGCTAACACATAATCCCGAAATGAAAGGTCTAGTGGCTTCAATTTCATCTGCGGATTTTGATACAATTGAAACCACTCATCAAACAAACGAAACAAACTCCAAGCATCAAATACTTGCAAATCATAGCTGATATGCAATCGAACACCCTCTCCATCCAAACGTGTTGCCCTAAACTCAAATAAAGGCCACTGATCAGCAGGTAAAACTTGATGAGACATTTGCTGACGAATTGCCTCTAACTCAGTGTTAACAAACTCCTCATCTTTCCCCCTTAAATCTAAAACTTTAATCTGATAAAAAGGCACATTTTCAATAATCTGCTGCTGACCATCCGGTAACACCACAGCCCGGAGCATATCATGACGTTCAATTAATCTTTGCAACGCCCAGTTCAAGCGTTCCAAATTTAACTCATCCCCTTCAATTTCATAGTAGCCATGATTAGCTACATTACCCAACTCTAACACCCCACTACGACCCACCCAGAAAGCATACTGCATATCAGTGAGTGGGAAAGGTTCGTACCGCTGGTCTGGTGCTGGAATAATAGTAGGTAGAGTCGTAAAATTTGCACTGATACTATGCTGATGTAGGAGCGATAGAATCTCTGCTTTATGTTCAGCCAGTAAGTCACACAATTCTGGAGTAATCACTCCTTTAGGCGCATCAATAATCAGTGAATCGGCATCAACAGATAGTTTAATACCTTGGTGAGAGAGATAATTTAGAAGTGAATGTAGAGTCATTGTTAGTTGTTAGTTGTTAGT
>DNGI01000047.1:64653-70612 GCA_003486645.1 Cyanobacteria bacterium UBA11370
TGTTGGTTGTTGGTTGTTAGTTTTTACTTGTTAGCTAAGTGTTCATTATTAACAGATAACCCATCCGTTACATCCGTTACCACATCCGTTGCCACCACTGGTTTACTTTAACTAAAAACTCAACTTCTCCCTTTCCTCCCCTTTACTACTATCACTAATACCAACTAATTCTGATGAAATTAGAGTCGTTAAAACTAATTGATTAACAATAAATTCAGCAACTTGACCTATAGTTGTGTCACCCAATAACCTATCCATAGGCACTTGCACCTGAAAATCTGTTTCAATTCGACTTCTGAGTACGAGAACTGCTAAGGAATCCAAAAATGAGGAAATAGACTGCTGAAAATTAATCTGATCTGACGTAAGTTGTAGAGAGTTAACTAAATAATCCAGAAGATAATTTTCTATTAATTCTAACCGTTTATCAGGTTCAGCAGTAAGAATTTTTTCTCGTGATAAATCACTATTTTGAACAGCAATAGAAGCTTCTCCTAACAAATAATCTTTTCCCACTACATGAATCTTCTCTTCCTCTTGAGTCACCCGAATTGGAGGCGCAGGAACTGAACCTAAAGCCACATCTCCCCACCGCATTACCATAGCTGCTGCCGTAGCTGCTGCACCATTACTGTAAACAAGAACTAGGTCATTTTCACGAATTTTACCTGCTTGGGCAGCGTGGTATAAATTAGCAAGAGGAAATACGGGACCAATGTTGGCATATCGAGGGTAAAGATTAATAGTATGCTCCGGATTAATACCTAATGCTCTTGCACAAACACTGGCATACCAAGCTGTTGGAGTATTGAAGGCAAAAAAGTTAATTTGATCGAGAGTAATACCCGCAGCAGCAACAGCACCTTCGCAGCAGGTACGAACAAAATCTACCGCAGTTTCAGCCAGCATACTTGCATTTTCACCTGTCCGAGTACGCATCTGAGGTTTGCCTTCTGCATCTGTTACTAGTTCATGGGAATACGCACCGCAGGTTGCAGCAGTATGAACAATTTTAGTGCCAATAATTCCTTGATTTGGTTTTAGCAAATCAACGATAAATGCTCCAGCACCATCACCCATTGACCAGGAAAGTGTATCATTTTCATCGACAACGTTAGACCCGATATGGGAGACAATAACCAGCACGTTGCGATACTCTCCAGTTTGGATTAATGCACGGGCATTCTGAAGGGCAATTAAGGCACTTGAACAGGTAGATTCGAGGTTCCAGGCGGGACAGTGCAGATTTAGTTTATTAGCAAGATAGGTGGCATTCCCCAATCCAATTTGTTCGGGAAAGAGGGAAGTAACAATGACAAGTTCGACTTCTTCAGCAGAAACTTGGGCGGCATCTAGCGCATTTTTAGCGGCTTGATATTCTAGGGTTAGTGATGATTCCTTAGCAGCTAATACTCGCCGTTCAATACTACCTCGAAAGGGATCGGGTAGGTATCGGGCTACGGCTTGTGACCAGATATTTTCTTCAGTGTTATCCGTATATTCTGATAGTTTAATTCGTCTTGGTTTATTGTCAGAAACTAAGTTAGGAAACTTCTTTTGCCAGTAATCATTAGTGCAGATAACACTAGGAAAGCTGAGTGCAAGTGCGCGAATACCGATTGGATAATTTGTCATAAACTGATTTTTAAACTCCTAATTGATGATTTTTATTGATTGAATTGGCAAGGATAGGAAGTTAGTTTTTATTGGGTATTGTGGACGTTGGTATCAATTTTGAATTATTCAGTCATTCTAAATTTGCACCAACGGCGATCGCACTGGCGGCGGCATACAATGATGTATGACTAATGCTGAGTAACCACTTTGTAATACCGAGTTCTTGTGCAATTTCTTTACATTTGCCATACAGCACCACCGAGGGTTCACCTGTTGATAACCGTTGAATTTCTATATCAAGTTTAAAAATGTCTTGATTGGGTCTTATCTCAAGGGCTTTTAGTACAGCTTCTTTAGCAGCAAAACGCCCCGCGAGATATTGAATACGGTTAGCTCCCAACTCAGATATATGGCGTTCTATTAGGGTGAAATACTTCATTTCAAAATGTTTCCCTGATTGGTCTATAAAGTCTTGAATACGCTTGGTTTCAACAATATCAATTCCATGACCAATAATTGTTAATTCTGCTAATTCAATCATTCCCTAGGCAACAGATTTCAAAACTAAATTAGTAAGCATGGTGTTCATCTTATTCACTGATTCCATATACTCGTTTTGTGGTACTGATTCGGCGACAATACCTGCTCCCGCATTTAAATGAATACAGTTACCGTATTGGTAAACAGAACGAATTGCGATCGCTAAATCTGCCATACCCCTACTATTCACCCAACCAATACCCCCCGCGTAAATTCCTCTGGGTTCATCTTCCAATTGGTCAATCCATGTGAGGGCTTTTTTCTTACTAATCCCAGAAACGGTAATACCGGGAAACAGTACTTTCATCCCATCCCATAGGGTATTTCCTGGTTTTAATTGACCACCGACGCGAGAGGATAAATGTTGTACACACCGATATTTTTTGACTTCCATAAAATTAAAAACTTGGATAGTTCCTGGTAAACAAAGCGAAGCTATTTCATTTTGTGCTAACCATACCGATAGTGAGTGTTCTTTCACCTCTTTTGCATCAGTGTACAGTTCATCATTGAGATGGCTATCCGCTTCTATAGTTTCACCACGGGGTCGAGTTCCTGCTAAAGGATTGGTCACAACAAATTCATTTTCATCGACTTCCATGAGAATTTCAGGACTAAAACCAACGGCACGGATATCGCCAATATTCAAACAATAAGAACGTGCTGCATTGTTAGCTTTTGAGCCAACACAATACGTTCCGATAATATCTAAATCGCCATTAATTTTTAGCGAACGGGAAAGAATCGCTTTATGTAATTTCGAGGTTTTAATAGCTTCAATTAAATCCTCAATGCGGTTTTGGAAAATTTGGCGATCGCTAAAATCTGCCACTAGAGATACAGGCACATAATCCGGAAGCTCACTTTCAATAAATAAGCATTTTAAAACCTGTTCTAATGAGTGAATGCTTCTGACGTAAACTCCATCTTTAGTAAAGCGGAGTTCGGTTTCCGGAATCAAGAAATAGAGAAGGTCTTGCTGAATAGCTTTAGAATAAGATGAATAGAATCGAGCGACATCAAACGCTACATAACCATAAGCCGTCCAATTTTTAATCGGCAAAGACGCTAAAAATTTTTCTACTTGTTTAAACGGATCAATAGCAGGTTCAGAGTAAGACTTGCCAACTCCATCTATCGAGATAAAATTCTGACTGACTGAAACCTTCGCTAACTCATTCCCCGCCAGTCGAACTTCATTTTTGCTTTCATACAAAACATAATTAGAAACAATTCCCGCTTTAATGAGATTCTGCAAGACGCTAATCGGTTCCCTTGGTACGGGAACAAATGTTTCACAATACTCAATTGCTGTCTTTAACTCTGTCACCATTAATTTTTCCTTATTACTGACTTTACATCAAATTGTTTTGGCAACTAGCTGTTGATTGATTTCTAATGATTTGCGATGAATCTTTCCCGTAGAGGTGCGCGGTAACTTTTCCAAAAAACGAATAATTTTCGGAGCTTTAAAATGAGGTAATCGCTGTTTAGTAAATTTACGAATACTCTCTTCTAATTCAGGCGACGGTTCTTGTCCTGGCTTGAGACTGACATAGGCAATAACCTGATTTAACTGTTCACCTTGATTTGATTCTGAAATTACTGCCGCCTCCAAAACTTGGGGATGTTGGTGTAAAATTTCCTCAATTTCTAACGGTGATACCCACTGACCATTCACCTTAAAAAGGTCATCCTTACGTCCCCTAAACCAGAAATAGCCATCAGTATCGCATAAATATTTATCCCCCGTTCGCATGGCATTTCCGTAAATAACATTTCGCGTCTCCTGGAGTCGATTCCAGTACCCCAGCATTAGGCTTTCTCCACTTACTTGTAAGTCACCAATTTCGCCAGGAGGACAAGGTAAACCATTTTCATCAATAATTTGGATATCGTAACCAGGGACAGGAAACCCTGAACTACCAGGTTTACATTCTCCTAATCGATTTGAGAGAAAAATATGCAAAAATTCGGTAGTTCCAATTCCTTCACAAATGTCCTGATTATAGGTTTCTCGCCACTTATTCCAGATCGTTTTGGGTAATTGTTCGGCGGCGGATACGCATAAGCGTAACGAGGAAGTATCTAGAGGAGCAATATCGTGTACAGCAAGAATATTGGCATAAATGCTAGGGATTCCAAACAGAATTGTGGGTTGGTAGCGATGGATATCTGTAATAATATCAAAGGCGTTATTCGCATCAGATAAAATAGCCGCTGCACCAACTGCCATTGGCATATATAAGGTATTTCCTAAACCATAAGCAAATGGCATTTTAGCCACTGAATAAGTGATATCATTGCTATGCAAACCTAACGTAGCTTTCCCGTAGTTTCCGGCACAAATCACCATATTTTGATGGAGGTGAATTGCACCTTTGGGTCGTCCTGTACTGCCAGATGTGTAAAGCCAAAAGGCGGTTTCGTCACGAGAGGTTTCAGCACAAGGGAATTGTTCGTCTTGCTGGGTAATTAAAGATAGAAATGAGGTTTCTCCATCTGTTAGGAGAATATGATCTAAGAATTCAGATTGAATAGGAGTCAGTTTTTCTTGCCATGCCTGAGTTGTTAGCAAAACCTTAGCGCGTGAATCATTCAGGATGTACTGAATATCATCCAGGGTACAAGCTGTATTAATCGGAACTGGCACAGCACCTAACCAAATAGTTCCCCAGAAAGCAAATACAAACTCTGGCGTATCTGGTAATAGAATAGCTAGCCGATTTTCTCGTTCTAAACCCAGTTCAGATAGTAATCTAGCGGTGCATCGGACAAAGCGGTTTACTTGGCTGTACGTGTATGTTTCATCTTGATAGTAAAAGGCAATTTTTTCGCTACGTCCCGGTACTAGGTTCTTTTCTAAGAAGTACGCAGCGACGTTAAATATACTAGGCAACTGTTGAGAAATACTGTCCATGTTCCGATTTTGGATTTTGGATTTTGGATTTTGGATTTTGGATTTTATAAGCTATTCCACATCTAGGAAAGCCATATCAGTATTCTTAAAACTCTTGTGGGATGGGCATCTTGCCTGTCCAAACTCAAAACTCAAAACTATCCCCACACAATTATTGAGCAATTACGTGAACAAACACATGATTATCCCAACACCACCACGTCGCTAACCATTCTTGTACCCCACGTTTTTTGGCTTGAATTTTGGCTTTCCCATGTAGATGAATTATCAACTGATTTTGGATCAGTTTTGCTTCAATTTCAGTCCAATCAATTCCTACTAATCCAGTCCCTAACGCTTTTCCTACGGCTTCTTTGGTAGCAAAGCAGATGGCATAAGATTGGTACGGATTACTATCAGATTCACATCGATCTATCTCACCAGGAGTAAATAATAAAGTTAAGGTTTTGTGATCGCACGGTTTCACTAAACGGGTAATGTTTGAAATCGGTGCGATATCAATCCCGATCGCTTTTATCCCCACTCTCCATTCCGGTTGGAAACGCATCTTCAGAACTAGCAAGCATCGCCGCTTCGACTTGATCACAAACTTGCGTCAATGTCATATCTTGGCGACTTTCAAGTTTTACGCGAACCCCAAGCTGGCGTTTCAACCCTAATGCAACTTCTACGATTTCCGTTGAATCAAGCTGTAAGTCTTGGCGTAGTCGAGTGTCTTGATTAAGTAATGCTTCCGGGATACCGAGATTAGTCAGTATGCTCTTCAGAGTATCCATTGCTTTTTGGAAATGGGGAGTGGATGGGGAGATTTTCATCAGGCTTATTAGACTTTTGCAAACAAAGTGCTACAACCCTTGATTTTTTCGTTGACGTAATCACCAA
>DNGI01000047.1:70845-94637 GCA_003486645.1 Cyanobacteria bacterium UBA11370
AGGCTTATTGAGATTGGTGCAAGATGTCAATTTCAACCGACTACTGGTAGTGATTTGAGTCCGTTTTTACGGACTTTAACTATTAGGCCGTGGTTTTAACCACTGACGGACAGACGGACACGCTTTCTATTGGTGTTAGGGTCAAATCAAGACTGCGTTCCTAATTGAGAGTTATTTTTAATAACTTCTGAGAAGCATAGTACATAATTTTGCGTTTGACAACCCCCAATATTGAAAAAATTCTCAGTTAGTGCCACTGAATCAAATGAGAATGAGAAGCGGTAGGAAGATTGTGGTGGAGCGATCGCTCTTTTCCTTTCTGACCTAACATCGGCTTGAATTCAATTCCAGTAAGCATTACAGGCTAATCTATTACCCAAAAATCAGGACAGCATTGCCCGAACGCTCAAAAAGCGGATGGAATAAGACTATCCTGAATTGATAAGACTTATCAATAAGACTCTAGAACTTATCCCTTGACATTGGCAAACAAATTGTTTTATCTTCACTACGCTAATAAAAATTGATTGCAATAATTTCTCGGAGCGCCACCCGCGTTTCGAGAGCGTCGATTGGGTAAGAGGAAGCCGAATTGAAACTACAACCATTACTCTCTAGCCTGTGGCTGGCAGGTACAGTTCCCCTTTTAATGGCAACTCCAGCGATGGCGGATGCCATACAAGTTACAGGTGTACGAGTCGAAACGACACCGAACGGACTGGAAGTCATCTTAGAAACTCCTGGAGGAGGAACGCCTCAAGTCTTTACCGCCAGCTACGGCGAGACATTGATCGCAGACATCATTAACACCCAATTGCGTTTACCGGAAGGTCAAGACTTTCGCCAAAACGACCCGGTAGAAGGGATTGCTTCGGTGACCGTAACGCAGCAAAATGCCAACAGTATTCGAGTCACGGTGATCGGTACAGCCGCCGTACCCACCGCAGAAGTTACTCCCAGTGCATCAGGACTAGTATTTAGCCTCACTGCACCAACTCCTACAGCACAGACTCCCTCAGAAACAACCGAAGGCGAAACCGACCCATCAACTCCAACCTTGCCAGGAGAGGAACCGGAAGTACCCACCGAAACGCCGGAACCTCCCAATAACGAGATTGAAGTTGTCATCACCGCTGAACCGGAAGGAGGATATCGAGTACCAGAGGCGACATCGGCGACAAGGACGGACACTCCAATCCGAGACATTCCCCAATCAATTCAAGTCGTTCCCGAACAGGTACTTGAAGATCGGCAAGTACAGAGAGTTGAAGAAGCGCTAGAAAATGTGTCAGGCGTACAACAGACTATTTCATCTCTCAATATTGCGACAGGATTGCTGATTCGAGGGTTTGATACCAACAACATTTATCGAGATGGTTTGAGAGATCCAACCAATTCTCTATCCGGATCTGAAATTGCTAACATTGAGCGTATAGAAGTTCTAAAAGGGCCAGCGTCCGTTCTCTACGGTCAAGGTGAACTGGGTGGGTTAGTTAATTTGGTGACGAAACAACCGCTAAGAGATCCGTTTTATTCCGTAGAAGGAACGATTGGCAATTATGATACTTATGGGGGTGCGATCGACCTTACTGGGCCACTTAATGATGATCGTACATTGCTCTATCGGTTTAATGCTTCGGCTCAACGGTCAGATACGTTTATCGACTTTAGTGAAATCGAGCGTTACCTGATTTCACCCGTTTTAACCTGGCAGATTGGTAGGAATACCACACTCACTTTTGAAGCCGATTATCAAGATCGACAGTATCCTGAAGTTCCTGGTTTGCCAGCAGTCGGTACGGTACTCTCTAATCCTCTGGGTGAGTTACCGCGCGATCGCTTTCTGGGTGATCCAGACTTTAACTTTCGGGAGATTCGTTCGTTTCGGGTTGGCTATCGATTTGAGCATTACTTTAACGACGATTGGTTAATTCGTAACAGTTTCAAAGCCGCGTTTCAAAGCTTAGATTCTGAATTTGCCTTTCCCATTGGTTTGCGGGATGATAACCGCACGTTCGATCAAGTGTATGCGGCAACTGACGAACCCGATGACAGAGATGTGTATGCTCTTGATACTAATATCGTCGGTAGATTCCAAACAGGTAGCATTGAACACCAAGTATTGTTTGGGTTTAATTTTGACAGCTTTAGGGTTTTCCGGGATGTATTCCTCGCTCAACTTGATCCCATTGATATCTTCAATCCAGACTACGGGCGATCGCCGGGTGATACCTTCCGGAGATTAAATTTTAAAGACCGTTCCGAATCCTTTGGATTTTACCTTCAAGACCAAATTTCACTCTTAGAAAACCTCAAATTAGTTTTAGGCGGACGGCTTGATATTGTCAACCAAAAGCGAGACGATTTTGTTGATTCAACTACTAGCGAACAAGACAACGATGCCTTCAGTCCCCGAGTGGGAATTGTCTATCAACCTATTGAACCTATCTCGCTTTACGCTAGCTTCAGCCGTTCCTTTAATCCAGTAGAAACCGGTACAACTCTGGCTAATGGCGACATCGCAGAACCAGAACGAGGGACTCAATATGAAGTCGGAATTAAAGCTGATTTCTTGGAAGGTAGACTATCTTCAACTCTAGCGTTTTATGAGCTGACACGCTCTAATGTACTAACCCCTGATCGTACCAATCCTTTCGCTTCAATTCAAACCGGAGAACAACGAAGTCGAGGGATTGAATTAGACGTAGCGGGTGAAATCTTACCCGGATGGCGGGTGATTGCTTCCTACGCCTACACGGATGCTGAAATTACTGAAGACAATCAATTTGAACCTGGCAATCGACTGATTAACGTTCCCGAAAGTAGCGCTAGTCTTTGGACAACCTATGAAATTCAACAGGGTAGCTTAAAAGGGTTGGGGTTTGGTTTAGGATTCCGCTTTGTCGGAGAACGCGAGGGAGATTTAGAAAACTCATTCACGTTGCCAAATTATTTTCGCACTGATGCGGCTCTTTACTACAAACGGAACAATTTACGAGTGGCTGTTAATCTCTATAATCTATTTGATATTGAGTATTTTGAAGCCGCACAGTTCGGAAGAGCAGGTATTTTTCCTGGCTCTCCTTTTACAGTACTAGGGACAATTGGATGGGAATTTTAAAATGAGATGTTGCTATTCATTACCAAGCCAATAATTGCCAAATTGTTCTCAATTTCAAGAAAGCTAGGAAGGCAGATTATTTTGAAAATTTCTAGCTCTACTTTCTGTATCTGGGCATTTTTTTCTGTGAGTCATTCTATCAACCTCTTGATACTAGGAATGTTCACCGCTCTTTTAATTGTCGCTTGTAACGGCAATACTTCTGATAGCATTACAAGGAATAGTACGGCTCACTCAACATTATCTTCAAATTCATCTCATTGCCGAATTATCAAGCACGAGCTGGGTCAAACAAATATTTGTGGTCAACCGCAAAAAATAGTTGCCCTAGGGCCACATATACTGGATTTACTCTTATCACTAGATAGGCAGCCAGCGGGATATGCGGAGGTTTTTCCCTTTCACGGCAAGGACTATTTCGATAATCCTAGAGAACAAATTCCCTATTTAGGAAATCGAGTAACCACTCAACCGATGAATCTTGGAAATAGGAGTGAACCTTCCCTAGAAGCGCTTTCTAAATTGCGACCTGATTTAATTTTAGGTGAGGCTGGCGGACTGGAAGATAAGTATGAGTTGTTCTCAAGAATTGCGCCGACTTTACTTTGGGAACAACGTACTGCTAAAGGCAAATGGCAGCAGACTATCCGACAGCTTGCTAAGGCAATTGGACGTGAAGAAAAAGCTGAACAAGTTATTAAAACTTACAATCAAAATATTGCGGCTGCTCGCGCCGAATTTGCCCCTATTGTTGCGAAATATCCCAAACTATTACTTTTGGGTGGTCATCAATTGTCGGGAACTCTTTCAGTCGTAGATGGCAGTGGATATTTGGGTGAAATTTTGGAGGGTGTGGGTTTTCAGGTTATGTCCCCACCTGCTCAAATGGGTTCGGAAATAACAACGTCTATTTCCTTAGAAATCCTGCCCCAACTTGGTGATGCTGATACGATAGTCATTTTGGGATACAACATTAGCGTTGGTAATCGCAAACAGAAGGCTAATCTTGAGGTTCTCAATAATGTGATTAACCAACAAACAGCCAGCCTGCAAAAGGATTGGGAAGAGAATGCGATCGCTCAGTCTTTAAAAGCTAGCCAGGAGGGACGTGTATATTTTACTACTTACTATCTTTGGAATGGGTTAAATGGGTCTATTGGTGCAGAGCTTATTCTTGATCAATTGCGTCAGTTATTGCTCTAGTCTCAATGCCAGATAATTAGATAAAGAGTAAGGTGGCAACGGATTCTGGCAACGGATTTTGTAACGGATGTAACGGATGAGTTAATGGCTAATGGCTAATGGCTAATGGCTAATGGCTAATGGCTAATGGCTAATGGCTAATAACCAACAACAAACAACCAACAACTAACAACCAACAACCAACAACTGACAACTAATGACAACTTTTATTATCATCTGGTTCGGTCAAATGGTTTCAACTATTGGCAGCCGGATGACTGTTTTTGCCCTTACGGTTTGGGCTTGGCAAGTGACGGGTTCAGCAACGGCTTTGGCTTTAGTGAGTTTCTTTTTCTTCGCACCGAGTATCTTGATTGCTCCGTTTGCGGGGGTGTTGGTTGATCGTTTGAACCGCAAGCAGTTGATTATGTTGGGTGATCTGGTTGCTGGATTGTCTACAGTTGCAATTTTGGTTTTACATCAATACGATGTATTGCAAATTTGGCATCTCTATTTGATTGTTGCTGTTAATGGACCGTTTACTCAGCTTCAAATGTTGGCGTATGAGGCATCTATTTCCACAATTGTATCTAAGCGGAATTACACTCGTGCTATTAGCATGGGTTTTATGCTTGATTACGGTTCGGAAATTATTGGGCCAGCGCTAGCGGGGATGCTTTATCCAGCAATTGGTTTGATAGGGATTTTGTCGATAGATCTAATCAGTTTTGCGATCGCTATTAGCACTGTTGTGTTTGTAACTATTCCTCAACCTGCTATAACTGAGGTTGGTCGCCAAAGCCGTACTAATATTTTGAAAGAAGTAATTTTCGGGTTTCGTTACATTTTAGCCCGCAAAAGTTTACTCAGTCTCTTGATATTCGTCTCGTTATTTTGGTTTGTTCATGATATGGGGGATTCCCTTTATTCGCCCATGATTTTGGCACGGACTAACAGCAATACTGAGGTATTAGCCAGCTTATTTGCCGCCGCAGGAGTAGGGGGTGTAACTGGGGCGTTACTGTTAAGTACTTGGGGTGGCCCAAAGCGTCGGATACAGGGTTTAGTATTAGGAATGGTGGGTGCTGGTACAAGTAAAATTGTATTTGGTCTGTCTCAAACGCCGCTGATTTGGATTCCTGCTCAATTCTGTTCATCCCTCAATTTTCCCTGGATTGGTAGTTCGGATCGAGCGATTTGGTTGACAAAAGTTGAGCCTGATATACAAGGTAGAATTTTAGCAACTTACTTGGCGATCGCTCGTTTAATTCCGGCTTTTGGTCGATTGTTGGCTGGGCCACTGGCTGACTGGGTTTTTGAACCTGCTATGATGCCCGAAGGTAGTTTAGCACCCATTTTCGGCGGACTATTGGGTACGAGTTCGGGTGGGGGTATGGCATTGCTGTACGTCATTTGTGCCCTGTGTATGGTGTTAATTGGTTTGGGTGGGTATGCTTTTCCCGCAGTACGGTATGTGGAGGATATCGTACCCGATCATGACGCTAGTTCCCTATCAAAAGGAAGTCATACTAATAGTATGTAGTATATCCGATTAAAAATTAGACTGTAAACCGATGCGGAACGTTAAACCGGGTTGATAAATTCGATTAGCTTTTTCGTAACTAACATCGGCTAAATTTTCTAGATAAACCATAAGACCCAAGTTTCTCGTAATCGGAATCCGACCACTCAGGTCTAAATTCAGCCACGATGGTGAGAAATCTGTATTAATCTCTCCAGGATTATTAAACAATGCTCTGCGGGAACCACTATAGTAGCTAGCTAACAAATTTACTTCCCATCCGGCAGAGCTATAACCTATACCTAACTGGCCTACAGAGTAGGGAATTAAACCTAACTGTAATCCCTTATCTAGACCCGTTTCAATCTGGGCATCGGTGTAAGTGTAGTTGAAGAATGTGGAAAATTCCGGAGTGATGTTCCACCGTAAAGCTACTTCTAAACCATGGGTATTGACAAGACCAATATTCTCCCATTTCCCATTTCGGATTCCCAAGCGGTTATCCAAATGACTACCGAAATAAGTCAACTGCCCGATCAAATTTTCAGAAAATTCAATATCTACTCCAGCCGTCCAAGATGAGCCAGTCTCTGGTTCTAAATCTGGGTTAGGTAACCAATTATGTACCGTATCAAAAACATACAATTGGTCTAAGCCAGGATTACGTTGTACGGAAGCCCAACTTCCGCGCATAGCTAGGGTGCGATTCACATTCCAGCGAACTCCTATACTGGGGTTTAAATAACTATCAAATTCACTGTTGAAGTTTTGTCTGAGTCCTAATTCTGCCTGTAATGTTTTGCTAATTCTCCACGTATCCAATGCAAACAGAGCGATTTGAGTTCTCTCTCGGTTTTCAGTTTCATTCAAATTAATTAACTGGGGATTTGTACTTAGAACTTCACCGTTTAAGGAACTGTTTTGCCAATCGAATCCCCACGTGAGCTGATTATTAGCAGAGGTTGACCACTGGTGTTCTACTCTAGCTGTAATCGCTTCGGAATTTAGAGTGCCTGTGCGATAAAATATCTGTTGAGTTGGACCGTAGGTATTGAAGTAATCTTGATTGTATGAAAGGGTGGTTCTGAGGATAGAATTGTCACTGCTACCCAGTTCTGTTTTCCAAGATAGACCAACATTCAAGGCATCGTGATTAAGTCGGTCTCTTTGCAAAGGAAAGCCAAAATAAAGTAAACCCCGACGACTGCTAATTTTGTAAGCATCTAAACTGAGAGTATTTCTCGAATTTAACTCAAGGGTAACACTACCAAAGTAATTGCTAGTCGCTGTATCTCCATTAAATAAACGACCCTCTGAGTCTCGATTAGCTGCACCGACGGGGATGCGATAACGGTTAGAAGCTTCATATTCTTCATAACCGAGATGAAAATTAAAATTCCCACTAGAACCTCCATAACTAACCCGATAGTTAGATTGATCAAAAGAGCCATATTCTACTAATCCATTGAGTTGAGGAACCTCTTGACCCTGTTTGGTAATAATATTGACCACTCCTCCAAAGGCTTCTGAACCATATAACGTTGAACTTGTACCACTGGATAATTCCACTCGTTCAATCGCATCGACTGGAATACTATTGAGGTCAGTTGCGCCATGATACGTGCTAATATTAGTACCAATTGTTCTACCGTTTAGTAAGAATACGGACTGATTAATAGAATGACCTCGGTAGTAAGTTCCTGTGTGAATATCTGCGCCAAACCCAACATCATTGATCGCAAAACCAGGGAGTCCTCTCAATACTTCGGCTGCACTATTAGCACCTTGTTTTTGAATTTCTTCTTGAGGAATTACGTACACAGGAGTTGATGTTTGAGGAAATATCTCTGGAGTGCCTATAATTACCTGTTCAATATCATCCTTATTCCCTTCATCTGTAGGTTCTGCATCTATTTGAGGTTCAATTACAGGGGGAATTTCTGATTCCTGTTCTAGCGGTGTATCTGGTGGAACAACTGCGGTTTTAGAAGGGAGTATCACGCTGAAAATCAGTCCTCGTTCACTCGGTTTCACTTCAACAGTTGGTACTTCTACCGCACCCTTTACGGTTAGCTGAACATGATTAGAGTCAACTGATTTCACGGTGACAGAAGTAATACCTTCTACTGGATTATCCGAGTGAAATTCCGAACCTTCTGGTAAGTGCAGCACAGTATCAGTAATGTCAGCTAGAAATGTTTGGTCATAGCTGGACGTGAAGACTTGGGGAACTTTACCATCTACCATCTCCAAGATTATTTCTATACCATCTGGAGTCAGATTGAGCTGAACGGCACGTACCTCGACCATATCTGCTCGAACTGGCTGTACGATTAACCCAACTAAAACTGGAGCTATCCAAAAGCTATGTCGTAATACCCCCGGTTTCACGGCTATCTCCTTACAAGAACTCCACTCTGCTGAAAACTCAATTTCAAGAGCTATTAACTCTAAAAATTATCAATTGAGTGGTTATTATCGTCAAAAGACAAGCTGTCAAACTTCACCTCTAGCCGAATGGGTGTAGTCACGTACCAGTATGTGTTCAAGAGGACAAGGGGCAGGAGGCAAAGGGGAGTTTTGGGTACAAAGAGAAAAGAAATTACTACGTATGAACGCAACTTCGTATTGAGAATGAAATCACGAGCTACCTCAAGAGATAAATTCCGTTGGATTTCATACCAATTATCAATCAGTGCTTCGGCTCTCATTCCCCATCATCAAACCTACTTTTTGGTTTTTCAAAAACTTCAGGTTTTCACGATTGGAATACCAACTATCGCCTGTAACCATCTCTGGCTTTAATTCCAACCTCACACTTCCGCAATCATTTCGCGGAAATAACCCAGCACACTCAGCCAAGACAAGCAAGTTTTCCGTTATCACCAATTTTTCATCCCTATCTATGCGGTCAGATTGAGATGAGGCAACCCAGTTTGTCAAGTTTTTTAATGGGGTTGGAGTGCAATGCTCAATCTCCTTCTCCTCTATTATTGAGTTAATTTCAAGACTCTTGAATAGGGAGAATCAGGGTATATCAGGCAGCGAGTACATAGAGAAAAAGAGTTCTTCTGTCCCCAATCAGACACACAGCGAGTTGCAGCCGCAGCGATCGTATCATCCTGAACCCATTGAACAAGAAACTTCTTCCATTGAAGAACAACTCGATAGAGCATCTAAGTTTGGCTACAACGGTCTTGATGTCCCGGTTAATGCACCTGCTACACCGCCACCTGTTCAGAGACAGGTCAATAGTGGAGGGTTAGAGAATAACTCTCAACCGCCAGTAGCAGAAGCTTCGGCAACGTCAGAAACTGTTGAGGAGACTGTTTCTAGAGAGGAACTTTTTGAAGAAGAAACACCACCCAATCAGGAGTCGCCTAACACAGAGGGAGAGGGAGAAGATGTACCCCCATCTGTGCAGGCAGAAGGAGAAAGTGGAGAGCAGCAACAGCAAAAGCCTTTTTTACAAGCTCAACTAGAAAGAGCATCACAATTTGGTTATAACGCGCTTGATGTTGGGGTTAATGCTCCTGATACACCATCACCAAGAGTGCAAAGGAAGCTCACCCTGTAATGACAGCGAATCAAAAATACAGGAACTTAGAAGAAGATTCGGAGGGGTTGGTACATTTTCAATAGAATGCCAAACCGACAGACAACGTGACTCTGTAGTGGTTAACTGGGCTTTTAGTAGTTGGATTGCCCCTGTTAACTATTACGCTCTGTGGTTTACCATTCAAAGAGACCTTACCAATACACAATATCCGGCTGTTGGCAGCAGTTTATTGGCATGGAGTTTTAGAGGTGTTTTACCTGCTGTACATAGGGGCTTGTTTATAAATCAAGCAAGAGTAAGTGGAGTCATAGGATTTCAGACTCCTTGGGGAGGATATAAACAAGATATACCGGATACTGTGGTCGGTTGTAACACAAGCCTAACTATTCCTTAAGAGTCAAAAGAAGTACCTAATGTTCAGAGCCGCTCATTGTTCTGGATTCAGTAAATTACGAATTAAAATCACTACTGAACTCAAGTTAGGAATAGTTAAACAGTCGGAGTTTAAAACTATTGTCCAGAAGTTAGGGGAAGAAAACTATGTTCGAGTTAGATACAGAAGAAGACTGGGGCGGAATTTCCGAAACAAACAACCGTAAAGTTAACTTTTGTATTTGGATATTAACTGTTGACGGATTGCAAGTTCCTCCCTTTAACCAACATTCAGAGGGAAACAACGTACTTCGAGATGCTGGACTTAATGCCCAACAATGGCAGGAGTGGCTAACTCAAGTTGTACTAACACAAGATGCACGTTTGGAATTGAGTGACAGCCTAGAGCAAAAACAAGAACAGCTTAGACAATTTAGAGCTTATTTGAACAGCCAAACCTCTGAACAATTCCCGTTGATTAACTGGTCTAATGTACTTCCATCAGATGACAAGTCTATGTGTTGGGAGATTAAGCAGTATTATTTAGCGGCTGAACTCGCCTATCCATCTTGCAGAAACTGTGAACCACCAGGAATGTGGACTGGCAACTTAAGAGTCAGACATTTGCTCACCCAGCTATGGCAAGATTATCAATCCTTACCAGTCAAGCGGTTTCAGAGTTTTCTAGATCCTAATCAACAGGTATTAGACAGTTTGTTATGGGACAATCTCCTCAAACTGGGCAGACGAATTTTGGCTACAGCCGAATACTATACAATCTTAAAAAGCCTCCATCGATACAAAACACGCTTGCCTATCCTGAATATTCACTTGATAGATTATCCAGTTTCAGTGGAGTGCTTAGTTCCTCCTGTGTCAGTACTTTTATCAGTCACCACTCAAGAGTTACACTCTTGTGGTTACTGGAAGCGTGTACTGAAGGCCGTTAAAGGTTTGACTGATTTTGCATAAAGGATAGGGTTCGGGAAGACATCTATGGATAACTCTGTCGGTTTTAAACTAAACTACTCCAATGGAATTTGAAATTTCAGTATCTTTTAGGTTGGCTGGATCAGCCTATGACGTAGATGGAATTTTCTCTGGGATTTGTGACGTAAAGTAATACACAATTCCCAGAGAAAAAATTGAAACTAATCAACGAGAGAATCTTTTTTACAGACCAAGAAAGAGCGATCGCACCCCTTCAGCTCTCTTCCCCAACCTAATTCTCTGCTCCAACAAAGAAACTCTATCCTCTAAAGAAGAAACTCGTGTATCCAGAATTGTAGGCATAGCCGTCATAGTTAAGGATGTCAAACTCTAAGATTGATAGTCTCATCAAGCAGTGTAATTCTGGCGATCCCGATCAAGAGATAAATGGAATTCAAGAGCTGCTCGCTATAAGGACGAAAGCTACCTTCGGCTATGGCAGAAGACGCATCTGATATTAGTGAGGTGTTAGCTAAAGTGGCAAAACGTTTTCCAATCCTAGATACCCAGATTGACCGACTGATAGTCCAATTAAAGGCTTTAGAAATCGGTTAAAATCTAGTAGTATCTTCCGTAAGGATAAACCCATTCCAGTTAAGCAAGACCGTAGCATTGCTAAATTAATTGAAAAATGTGCGTCTGGTGAGCTTTCATTGCAAGCACCTGCGCTTCTCCCCCAATACCTGATGTCGATCGCTTTGGGGTAATCTGCTATAGGAAAACTTACTCGACCCAGCGTGTTTAACGGTTATGACACCGATGCCCAACTACCGTCCCAAACAACTCTCCCTTGGCCCACTAGAGGCGGAGATTTTAAACATAGTTTGGGAACTGGATTCTGCTACGGTCAAGGATGTACACGAACGCATTCTGAGTGACCCCAACCGGGAGTTAGCCTATACTTCAGTGACAACAGTGCTAAACCGCCTGACCGCTAAAGGTTGGCTGGCTTGTGATAAAACAGAGCGCATATTCTTGTGGCGACCCTTAGTTTCTCGTAGTGAGGCACAGGTGCTAGAAGCTTATGAGAAATTGCAAGGATTTTTAGCCGTCGGCAACCCAGACATTGTAGCAGCCTTTGCTGATAGCCTTGACCAAGTTAGCCTAGAACAATTAGAAGCGATCGCTCAACGGATCAGTGCTGTGCGCCGAGCGAAGGAGGAAAAGTAATGCACCTAATCATGATTTTGGTTGCATTAGGCTTGGCTTGGTTTTTGAGACTTAGCTACCGGGAGTCAGTTCAAGGTTGGACAGAACGCTTTTGCCAAGCAATCATATTATTTGTATTTCCACCGCTACTACTGGTAATAACGGCATTGGCTTTAGTTTGCATGGGGTCTAGCGGACAAATGCTCGGTATAGGAGCCGGATGGTTTAGTTACTCGATAGCTGTAGGCTTTTTAGGGTGGATCGGCGGAATATGCCTCAAACTAGCCATAGAAGGATGGCGTTTTGTACGAAAAGTTCGCACCTATCCCCAGCTTGAGGTTGGAGGTAGACAAAGCCGTCTTCTCGACGCACCTGTTTTATTTTGTGCTAATGTCGGTTTTTGGCAACCTGAATTGGTAGTCAGCCAAGGATTGCTGAAGACGCTTGATAGCGCTCATCTTGATGCTGTCATTGCTCATGAGCAAGCTCATTACTATTACCGCGATACATTCTGGTTTTTCTGGTTGGGTTGGTTGCGCTCAATTACGGCTTGGTTGCCGAATACAGACGCGCTATGGCAAGAACTATTAGTTTTGCGGGAACTTCGTGCTGACCGTTGGGCGACTCAATATGTAGATCCTCTGCTATTAGCTGAATCATTGCTGTGGGTCGTGAGTCATCCGATGATGCAATCAGAAAACTTCTGTGCGGCTTTGTACTGTGTTGCTCCCCAAACTCGCTTAGAGGAAAGGATAGAGGCGCTTTTAGCAGAGCCAGATTGTCTATCTTACCCTAGTTGGAAGTCATGGACTTGGTTACTTTTAGCATTTTTGCCATTAGCAGCTATACCATTTCACAGTTGAGCTGAAAAAACCTCCTTAAAAAAGCCTCTAAGCAGTTATTCTTTCCCATTCAATAACCGACTTTGCATTTCAGCAGTCAATTCAGCTTTGGACTCAGCAACAACATCCCTCAAAACTTCACCCGCTTCGGATAAGGCAATTTGGCTTTTTTCATAAAAACTCAGTGTTCCTTTGACGGCGGCTTTGAGTAAAGGCTTACCAATTTTTGCAACAGCGGGAATTAGAATCGGTGCTAAAGCGATCGCACCAATACCGATGAGAACAGCACGATTGTTCGCCGTAGTTTGCATAGCATCCTGTACACTACGATTGAGTTTAATTTGTTTAATTGTTCCTGACATTTTGCTCCTCCTTGAAAAGACTATAAATTTTCCTGAAAAACGTTGGGTGCGTCACGGTGCATGAGAGGACGTAATCCATTTAATCCGGCTGCAATTGCCGAACCGTTATGAATAAGTGTGGCAGCTAGGGGATGTAATCCTACGGTAGAAGCTAACCCTAAAGCGGCTAAATTAGGAAGAACTGCTAATCCAATATTTTGCTGAATAACTTGTTTTGTTTGAGCAGCGATCGCCAACGCATCTAATACACTCATTAACTCATTATTCATCAACACAACATCAGCAGTTTCTCTCGCCACTTCCGAACCATTCCCAAAAGAAATTGACACATCAGCATAGGCAAGAGCAACCGAATCATTTAACCCATCTCCTGTAAACGCAACCGTCTTTCCTGCGTCGTGCAATTGACGAATAAGGGTAGCTTTTTGCTCTGGAAATGCCTCTGCATGAACCCTCGATAAAGGAATACCTAACTCTTTAGCAATAGCCATGGCACGTTGTTGAGTATCTCCGGTTAAAAGGTGAACCTCTAAACCATATTCGTTTTGCAATTTTTTAATCACATCTTGACTTTCTTTTCTGAGGGGATCGGTGTATTGAATCACACCTTGAAATTCCCCATCAACGGCAACATAAAGCAACGACGATTGACTGGAAATCCGACAGGTTAAATCTTTAGGACAAGCCTCTTCTTGACACTGATGCGGTTCATACAAACAAATCAAATCAATTCCCGATTGACGCAAAAAGCGATCGCTTCCCACTAAAACAACTTTACCCTCAATTTCCGCTCGCACTCCTAAACCGACTTCATAGTTCCATTCACCCCGTGGCAAAATCTTTATTCCCTGTTTTTCGGCATAGTGCATAATGGCTTCGGCAACAGGATGAGTCAGGCGTTGTTCTGCGGCGGCGGCTAATTCTAATACTTGCTGTGCCGACATTCGATAGGTTACAGTTTCAACCCCAACAACGGCAATATCTCCTTGAGTTAACGTCCCCGTTTTATCAAACACAATTGCGTCAACTTGCGCCAATTTTTCCAAAGCACCACCACTACGAATCAGCACGCCATGTCGTGTTGCGTGGTTCAATGCGGCTAAAAATGTAGTCGGGAGAGAAACCCGAATTCCGGTGACAAAATCCAAGGTTAAAATTGATGCCGCTCTAGCTGGATTGCGGTTGATTACTAACACAATCCCTGCTAAAATTAAAGCAGGAACAACAGCTTGATCAGCAATTTTTGCCGCATAATTCTCCATGCGAGTATCCCGAACTGGAGCCTGTTGAACTAATTCAATACTCGCTCCCGCGCGGGTAGCTGTGCCAACACGTTCAGTGTAGATATAAATTTCTCCGGATCGCACTAATGTTGAGGCATAAACCTGTTGTCCAAATTCTCGATCAACAGGCATCGATTCACCTGTAAGTTTTTGCTGATCAATTAAGGCTTTACCTCGCAAAATTTTCCCATCGACTGGGATTTGTTCGCCTGGGTAAACGATAACCGTATCCCCAGGTTTGACATCCGTTGCTGGAATTTGTTTTTTTTGCCCCTTGGGTTGTTCTACCCAAGCATAATGAGCCAGAGAATTGAGTAAATCTGTGGCATGATTATGAGAAACTCGTGCCGTGCGATCGCGGATCAGATCCCCAATTTCATGCAGCGTCATTACTAATGCGGGAGTGAGTAAGTTTCCTCTAGAGGCTGATAGGGTAATCGCAATTAAATCCAGGCAATCAATATTTAATTTTCTGTCAATTGTTAGGCTATTGAATGCCCGTTTAGCCACTGGCAAGGCAGCAACGATGATACTGCTGGCGATGATGGGTTTAGGAATAGGAAATCGCAATCCTAATAACGCTAAAAATGTGGCTAAGGCAGGTAATTTTAAGTTCGGTGAGTCACTTTCGGTTGAAAGTTGGATAGAATCTTTTGTTACAGGAAATGAACCTATAGCACTGTCTTGAGATTGATTATCCTCCACGTCTTCCTGATCACGCGCCGCTTGAATTAAATGGGCTAAGTGCGATCGCATCTCACTATCGCTTCTACCAATCCGGTTATAACAGATAGCAATAGAAGCGGCTTTGCGGTTAATTCGACTTTCAGTTACACTTGAATCTGACTCGATAATTTTTTCCAACCTATCGGCATAGTTAGAGTTTTGAGCTAACAATGGGACTCGAAACCGTATGCGTCCAGGTACTACATGAACAACGCTAAAGGTAATTAAAGATCGGGGAATTTGTTCTGCTACATCTGTCAGTACCATGATTATTTTCCTTTAAACTTTTGTGGCAACTTGGATGGGTGGGAATCCCTCAGTTAAGGATTTGAACAGAGTGAGAATAAAGGAAGGTTTAAATTCATTTAAAGGTTGTGCCGACGTTTGGATCAGTTGGGGTGGCGTTTCTGAATCAATAGAGGTTTCTGTTAATGTCTTTGCTACGAATTGGGAAACAGTTTCTTGGGTAATGGGTTGCTGGTGTAGTGAGGGTTCATCCTCCCTTTTTGTTAAAGATAAGGATTCTTGGAGAAATTCTTGAAGAATGAGATTAACGAGGTGCGATCGCATCTGACTATCCGCCATTTTACCCGGTTGATATTCAATGGCAATTGAGGCGGTTTTTCGATTGATCCGTACATGGGTAACTTAACTTTCTTGAGTGATCAATTTCTCTAAGTGAGCCGTATAATTAGAGTCCTTCGCTATCTGAGGAACTCGTAACCTTACTCTTCCAGGAATAGTATGAATTATTTGACAAGCAACCGATAGAGTTTCGGGTGGCGAAATGGCTGATCCTTCAGGGAATTGAGTATCTGTTGTTAGATTTTCTTGAACCAGATCCGATGCTAATTCTGTTGAGGGTGTTGCTGTTTCCAGTTCATCCACTAACCAACGCATCCCACTTCCTACGATGAGATTAGCGACGATGATCCATGCACCTTGGAGTCGGAAGGTTCGGGTTATTCCTTGTGCAATTCCCATACAAATTAATAACTGGAGTAACGCACTTTCTCTTAAGATAGTAGAGATTGTTTTTTCTACAGTCAAGGGAGTCGTTGGTTGACTGACTCCTAGATGTTCAAGAATCTTGAACATCTGAGTCAAGGGGAGGATATTCGCATCAAAATTAATATCTAGCTTATCCCCAACTGTATCTAATTTGACGGTGTAAACTTCTACTTCCTGGCGGAGTTGCTGTTCTAAACCCTTCAAACTAGAGTGATTACTATCTGCTACCTTCAATTGCACATAGCCTGGACTTGCCTGCACCACTTTTATATCATCCATTTGATGGGGTGCTGTTTGACTATCCATACCTTGCTCCTCTACCTAGCCTCAGCAATTTGTCAAAACTAGGTTAATTCCCTTCAAGTTTTAGTTTAAGACTTTTAATTATCCCAAGGGATTAAATCAAGAGTTTCTTAATAAAGAATTACGTCTCAACATGATTCATAATAATTTATTTTATTTTTTATTAATGGGTTCAGATCCCTGACTTCTCTAAGAAATCAGAGATCTCTCATTGAAATAATCCAACCTATAATCCCAACACTTAGCGAGGTGTAATGTAAATTGTTTTTGCCGTTTCTCGATCCAAAGCAGCACGAGTTCGTCCTACTTTAATAATATAAGAAGGAAACTGCTGTTCTAAGGTAATAGAAATCCCCGGACTGACACCCATTGCTGTTAATCTCCGCAGCATGGTTTCGTCTTCAGTCTTTAAAGCTGCCACAGTACCAGCAGTGCCAATTGTTACATCAGAAAGTTCAACCATTTAAATCCTTACTCCTAAAATAGTCAAAACGAAATTCATCAAATACCCCACCAAAAATGCAAAAGGAAAAATAAAAGCCACTATCGCCCAAGTCACTTTAGCACCCCGCTCTTTTAACATCATTTGTAATTGGGCAATACAAGGCAAAAATAGAGTCAGGACTATCGCCACAACCACTAATTGATTGCCACTTAAAATCCCTTGTTGCTGCATATCAAACAGTCCTGCTGCTCCATAATCTCGCCGGAAGAATCCATACAAGAAAATCGGAGCCGCTTCTTTCGGCAATCCTAAACTGAAGGCAATAGGTTCAATTCCTTGAATGATTAAATCAAATAAACCCGTTAACCGCCCCAGCCAAATGAAAACCGATGCCCAAATAAATAGAGGCAAAATTTCTAAGAAATACCATTTCATCCTCACCCAAGTTTTTGTTATAATATTCTTGAGTTTAGGTAATCTCAATGGAGGAATTTCTAGATAAAAACTGGCGGGTTTTCCAGGAAGTAAATGCGCGATTAAAGACCCCATAATGAGGAAAATTGCCGTAATCATCCCGCCCCATAGTAACAATGCAGCAGGCTTTTGAGCTAATAATCCAATAATCACTCCCCATTGAGCAGCACAAGGAATTGCTAAGGAGAGGAGAAACGTAGCAATCAATCGTTCTCGTTTAGTTTCTAAGGTGCGTGTCACCATCGTTGCCATCGTATCGCACCCCAAACCTAATACGATTGGAATAACGGCACGACCTGATAAACCCATCGCTTTAAATAAGCGGTCAAGCATCAGGGATAATCGGGGTAAGTAACCGCTATCTTCTAAAAAGGAAAACATTAAAAAAAACGTCGCCACCACCGGGAGTACAATAGCAACAGCGTAGCGAATTCCCAAGGTAATAATACCGTATTCGTTAGCAATTAAATCTTGCAGAGGTTGCCAGGGTAAAAGTTGGGCTGTCCAGACGTTAACGACAGGATTGATGTTTTCTTCAAAAAAGCTTTCGATCAAATCAACAAACGTTCCAGCCCCTAATTCTCCCACAAATTTATAGACACCATAATAGAGAATAACGACCAGCAGGGGAAACCCGGTAATAGGATTAACGGTAAACTGATGTAACCGCTCAGTCAAGGTTTTTTTCCCTGGTGTGGTTTCACGAATTGTCTGGCTTTCGAGTCTCCAAGCTTGCTGCTGACGTGCTGAAGCGATCGCCGACAAAATCGGTTCATTGAGTTGGTTTTGGGCTTGGACAATTGCCGCTTCAATTTCTCTAGCTGGGGAGTTTTGCTGCTGAATTTTTTGCCAAAAATGAGGGTCTTTTTGTAACAGCAGTAATGCCAAACTCCGCGAGGAAATAGAATAGTTTTGAGAAAGGATTAATTCGGCATTGCTTGCCAAAAGCGATTCAATTTTTGCCAGAGCTTTTTCAATAGGTTCTGGATAGGCAATTTGAGTTAACATAGTCCCACATCCTTTCTCTTAATTCCGTCAAACCAAGATTTAAAGCGGCTGCCATCGTTACAACTGGCACTCCTAATTCCATCTGCAAATGTTCCCTTTTAATTTGAAGACCAAGTTGTTTAGCCTCGTCCATCATATTGATGGCTAAAAGTACGGGTAATCCTGTTTCAATAAGCTGAAACGTTAAAGGGAGCATCCGCCCTAAATTCTTAGCATCTACAACATGAATCACTAAATTAATCGCCTCAGAAAATAATAAATCTCTGCTCACTTTTTCTTCTTCTGTAATCGGCAAAAGCGAATACATCCCCGGTGTATCGATTACCCTCACTAAAGAACCATTCAACCCCATCTCGCCCCTAGAAACTTCTACCGTTGTTCCCGGATAATTGGAAACCGTAACATAAGTACTAGTTAAAGCGTTAAAGAGTACGCTTTTTCCGACATTTGGCATTCCCACTAATGCGATCGCCGGAATTTTTTTTGAGTCTTGAGGGGGAAGTGACTGATCGTTGCGAAACCATTTCAAAAAGCTACTGACTTTGTTGTTCCGTTGAGTGGAGCAGCTTTTACGGCATCCATGACATTCCATAGGCTTTACCCGTTTTGGGGCGCGAGCAAGTGATTAAAACAACACCTAAGTTGTGAAAATAATTCTCATTAAGGCTTTGTTTTAGATATACAATAGTTCCATCTAATCGAAAATCTTTTTAATGAAAATTTAAGACTTTCGCTCACGACCCCACTCGCGTTCGTGTTATTTAGCCGTTTCAATCCCATCACAAAGGGCGCGATCGCTTTCCTCCACTTTTAGATTGTACTTCAGATAATCTCGCACCCAATTACAACCCTTTACCATTAACTCATCTAACTCTTTTAACTCCCACACTCTGACATTTTTATCCAAACTAGCAGCAACAATTGTTTTACCATCGGGACTAAAACTCACGCTAGTTACTCCTTGTTTTGCTCCCGTTAACGTTAGGAGTTCTTCCCCTTCATTACTCCAAATCTTCACTGTTTTGTCCTGACTGGTAGTCGCAATAGTTTTTCCATCAGGACTAAAACTCACACCAATTACCCAATCATTGTGTCCTTTCAGAGTTTGCAGTTCCTTCCCGTCTTTACTCCAAAGTTTAACAGTATTATCAAAACTAGTCGTAGCAATTCTCTCACCATCAGGACTGAAACTGATACCAATGACCCAATCATTATGTCCAGTTAAAGTTTTGAGTTCCTTCCCGTCCAAAGTCCAAAGTTTAACCGTTTTATCCTGACTCACCGTAGCAATTGTTTTTCCATCCGGACTAAAACTAACACCCATCACCCCTTCTTTATGTCCATTTAAGGTTTTTAATTCCTTCCCTTCTCGACTCCAAAGCTTAACCGTTTTATCCTGACTTGCCGTAGCAATGGTTTTCCCATCAGGGCTAAAACTGACATCCATTACCCCTTCTTTATGCCCACTTAGAGTTTGTAACTCTTTCCCTTCTATACTCCAAAGTTTAACCGTTTTGTCAAAACTCGCCGTAGCAATTGTTTTACTATCAGGACTAAAACTTACACTCAAAACACCTTCTTTATGCCCATTCAAAGTTTTGAGTTCCTTTCCTGCTTTGTTCCAGAGCTTAACAGTTTTATCCTCACTAGCACTAGCAATCATTTGACCATCAGTACTAAAACTAACTCGGTTCACTCCTTCTTTATGTCCCGTCAACGTTTGAGGTTTTTCTGTATCCAAATTCCACAGCCGAACGATGTTATCCTGACCAACACTAGCAATAGTTTTACCGTCAGGACTAAAACTGACATTCATTACCCCCTGTTGATGTCCAATGAACATTTGAATTTCCTGGGTTTCTAAATTCCAAAGCTTAACAGTATTATCCTGGCTAGCCGTTACAATTGTCTTGCCATCAGGACTAAAACTGACACTATTAACCCCATCTTCATGCCCAGTTAAAGATTGAATTTCTTTGCCGTCAAGACTCCAAAGTTTAACCGTTTTATCTCGACTAGCCGTAGCAAGGGTTTGACTGTCAGGACTGAAACTGACATTCCAAATAATATCATTATGTCCGGTTAAAGTTTGGAGTTCTTTACCTTCTTTGTCCCAGAGTTTAACGGTTTGGTCTTTACTGGCAGTTGCTATCGTTTTACCATCAGGACTAAAGCTCACACTAGTGACTGCATCATCATGCCCACTTAGAGTTTTAAGTTCTTTCCCTTCTAGACTCCAAAGTTTGACTGTTTTATCCCCGCTTGCAGTAGCAATAGTCTTACCATCAGGACTGAAACTAATACTATTCACTCCCTCTGTATGTCCAGTTAAAGTTTGAAGTTCTTTCCCTTCAAGAGTCCAGAGTTTGACCGTTTTATCCCCACTCGCCGTCGCAATGGTTTTACCATCGGGGCTAAAACTAACACTATTGATCCAATCCGTATGTCCAGCTAAAGTTTTTAGTTCTTTGCCTTCAAGAGTCCAAAGCTTAACCGTTTTATCTCCACTCGCTGTCGCAATGGTCTTACCATCAGAACTGAAACTAATACTTGTAACCCAATCAGTATGACCAAGAAAGCGATTGCGTTCTTTCAGGTTATCAAGAGTTCCTTGTAACAGGGCTAAAACCCGATTTTTGGATTCAGGCTTTACGTTTTTATAGTATTGCAATTGCCGTCCTGCTCTAATCCCTTCAATGAGCGCCTCAAAATTGCGATCGCTAGCACTAAGACTTTTCCCATAACGACTGAGCGAATTGATTTGACCTTCGGCAAATTTTTCAATCTCTTGGAGTTGTCGTTTAGCGTTCTGATACTGAGCGAAGGTTACACCTGCCAATCCAATAGCAACTAGTAATGCAAGGCTCACACCTCCAAGAGCTAATTTTTGGCGTTTGAGTTGATTAGTTTGACCTGTAAGGGAATGTTCTGGAACAGTAGTCATCTTGCCTCCTGATAAAGAATTGTTTGTTGCTAATTGCTAATTGCTAATTGTTCATTGCTAATTGCTAATTGCTAATTTCTATATTTGTTATTCTCGGTTAGCCATTAGCTAATAGCTAATAGCCATGAGCCATTAGCCCTTGTCACCCCATTAGTAATTCACCTTCACCCAACGCCCTATCGGTACACACATCGGTGTCCCCACGACCGGATCTGGCACAATCCGACACTTCAACCCAAACACCTCGCGCACCATTCCTTCCGTCATCACCTGACTTGGCGTTCCCTGAGCATAAATCTGACCTTGCCGCACCGCCACAAGGGAATCTGCATAGCGACAAGCTTGATTGAGGTCATGCAATACCATCACAATCGTCCGTCCTTTAGTCTGATGCAGGTCATAGAGTAAATCCAGCACCTCGACTTGATGGGCTAAATCCAGAAACGTGGTTGGTTCATCCAGTAGTAGAATATCTGTATCCTGAGCCAACGCCATTGCCAACCAAGCTCGTTGCCGCTGTCCACCGGAAAGGGTATCGATCGCCCGGTCAGCCAAATGACTCATCTGAGTAGTTGCCAGTGCTGTCTCAACCATAAACTCATCGTCTTTTGACCACTGCTGCAACCAGTTTTGGTAAGGATAACGACCTTGAGCGACCAAATCCCGTACCGTCAGACCTTCCGGGGCTATTGGCCCTTGGGGTAGTATTCCGAGTTGTTGGGCAAGCACTTTAGTGGGTAGGTTGTAAATTGAAGCGCCATCCAGATAGACTGCACCTCCACGGGGTTTTAGCAGTCGCGCTAGACCTCGCAATAAAGTAGATTTCCCGCAGCCATTTGCACCAACCAGCACCGTAATTTTTCCAGTTGGAATCGCTAGGTTAAGGTCGAGGATAATCGGCTTACCCTCATAGGCTAGAGTCAATTGCTGTGCTTTGAGTCGGTCAGTCATTCGATTTTGGATTTTGGATTTTGGATTTTGGATTTCGGATTTTGGATTTTGGATTTTGGATTTTGGATTGTCTCTACGAATAAATCGGGGGGCTTTTAACCAAATTTTTTTAGGTCATGTTATTAGGCATTTTAAAGTTTAGATTTGCGATTTTGGATTAATAAATAAATAAAATAGGGCGCACCAATCGCTGCCGTGATAATGCCGCAAGGAAGCTCAATTGGCGCAAATAATATCCGTCCGAATAAGTCCGCTAAAACCACAATCATGCCCCCCAGCATACCAGCCGTCGGGATTAGCCCTTCATGGGATGACCCCACTAACTGCCGTCCGAGGTGAGGTGCCATTAAGCCGACAAAACCAATAGCACCTGCCGTAGCGACACAAGCTCCTGCTAGTGCCACACTAGTTAGAAGTAATAAACCCCGTTGCCATTCCACCCGGCTACCTAAACCCTTAGCTACATCGTCTCCTAGATTTAGAGCGTTCAAATCCCGCGCCATCAGCCATGTTAAAGGTGCAAAACTCATTAGCCAGGGTAGTAATGCTGTAACCTGTTCCCAACTCCGACCATAAACACTTCCTGCTAACCAAACTAATGCCTGAGAAACGCTATTAATATCACCAAACGTAATCATTAAATTAGTTAAAGCGCCAGCCATTAAGTTGAAACCAATCCCAACCAAAATCAGCCGCATTGGAGAACTTCCCCCTTTCCAAGCCAACAGATAAATGGTTAGAAAAACGATTAAAGCTCCAGCAAAAGCCGCAAGAGGTAAAGTTGATACGGGTGCAGATGGGATAAAAACTAACAGAGTAACGGCGGCTAAAGCAGCACCTGCATTAATGCCAATAATGCCAGGATCAGCAAGAGGATTACGGATGATACCTTGGGTAATCGTACCTGCGATCGCTAATCCTACCCCAACGAGAAAAGCCGCGATTATGCGAGGCAAGCGCAGGGTATTAATAATAAAAGAATAATTCGGATTCCCAGTATCCAAACCCAAGATAGTTTTAATAACATCAACAGGTGAAATAGGATACTCACCCAAACTCACACTAATAACCATTGCCGCTAACGTAACCAATCCCAGAGATAGTAATACCGTTGGCACACGTCGCTCAATGCGGAATGAAATAGGGACTTGTTCGTGACGGATAACCAACCAGTTACTCTTCATATAATTTCAATAGACTTCTTGCATAAATACCCGATTCGCCAGGGGTTAAAACCCCTGTCTTACAGCTCAAGTCGGTTTCAACTGAGATCTTGCACCATTCTCAACAAAGCGCTACAACCCTTGATTTCTCGTTAACGTAATCACCAAAAACCTAGCTTTTACAGGCTTATTGCGACTGGTGCAAGATGTGAGTTTCAACCGACTCATTGTGGTAGTAATTTCATAGGAAGTTGCGTTCATAGGTAGTATTTTCTTTTCTGTTTGTACCCAAAACTCCCCCTTACCCGCTCCCCCCTACTCCTATCTACTATCTTTGACCGCAACTCGGTTATCAGTCCGTTTTAACTCAGATCTTGCACCAGTC
>DNGI01000468.1:0-3247 GCA_003486645.1 Cyanobacteria bacterium UBA11370
ACTATTTTAGCTGTGCCACGCCAGTAGTTTATTACCTGCTCAACAGTTTGTGATTGGTGGGGGTCAATCGGTGCGGGGGTATCGGCAGAATGTGCGTTCTGGGGATAATGGGCTTCGCTTCTCTGTTGAAGACCAGATTACTCTTGATCGAGATGAGGTGAATAACCCATCTTTGCTGCTAGCTCCTTTTTTCGATATGGGGGTTATCTGGAATCATCCCGATAATCCGAATGAGTTACCATCAGAGCAATTTTTAGCAGGTTTGGGCTTGGGGCTAATCTGGCTGCCAGAGCTAATACCAGGACTAGAACTGCGTGTTGATTATGGTTTGCCTTTAGTGAGTATTGATGATCGGGGTGATAATATCCAGGATTCTGGTTTTTATTTTAGTGTGAGGTATGGGCTTTAGTTGCTTGCTAAGGAAACTGATTCTTTGACATTAAAAAAATTTAAACTTTTGATTTACTTACTTGAAAATAGTTAAGCCAATGGCAAATAATCCCCATACTTCTATAGAAATAGTTATCGAAATTTATAAGAGTAAGCTAAAGGAGCTAGAAGAAGACCCCTATAAGCCTTCTGATGAGAATTTCTGGGCTGTCCTCATTGCTCAACTAAGAGGGAAGCCAAAGATTCTTGAACAAGACAATCCAAAATCTTTAGGGTTTCAAAAGAAGATACTGGATGTTCTGGCTGCTCGTGATGAGCTTGAGCAGTTCCAAGTCGAACACGATCAGATCTCCCCGTCAATCCTGTATGAGATTATCAAATTAGATAAGCAATTAAAGGAACAAGCTGACCGAATTACTAAGACGGTCGATTTAGCAATATGGCGCGAAATCCTAAAGCCCAAAACTCAAGGGTGGTGGTGGTTTTTAGTTCATCCCTGGGATCGGCACGATTGCTGGTGGGGTATAGGGGCTGCTGTTTTTATAGTAGTATCTCTGAGTCTCGCAGCAAACATTGTCCCTCGCTTTTGGGCAGGAGGACCGAGTACGGTAGGGTCTGTGACAGCGATTGGAACGAGTTTACTAAGCTTGCTACTTGGCAAGGAGTCACTCGACCAAGCTTTACAGGGAAGAGAAGCCTTAGAGCGTAGCTTTGACGATTCGCAAATTCATAGGTCTCTTCGGCAAGAGGTAATTTGTATCATGACAGGGGGCCTCTTCGTGTTTATGATCGGCTTTTCTTCGTCGTTGTCCCAAATTTCTAAGTTTTACAACTGGTGGGGGGAAGCGCAAATGTATGAAGATGGGGGTTGGAATTCTGATAAATTGGCTAGTGCTGAGTCTAAGTTTCAAATAGCGATCGCCCTCAATCCAGATAACGCAAAGGCACACTGCAACTTAGGATGGCTTTATGAGCGGCGACAAAACTTAGATGAAGCCCGTGCTGAATACAAAATTGCTATGCAGGGAGGCTCTGTACTTGCTCGTGTAAGGCTGGCTCGACTCTATATTTTGGACGATCAGGAAAAATATACAACTTCTAGTGCGGTTACAAGTCTTTTAAAAGAGGATTCAACTCTCAAGTTAGCAGAAACTCCTAGTTTGAGACTGGCTCAGTTACCTTATCTAACTAACCATGTAAAGTCTGGTACGATGACTGCTTTTCTCATTCTTTGGGAAGGTAGGAAGGAAGCTCAACAAGCTGACAAAGAGGAGAAAAAATCATGGTACACAGCCCTTGGGTGGACAAGACTACAGCAGGGGCGTTTCGATCAAGCTTTGATTGAGCTAGACGATGCGGTGAGGTTACAAGAGGAACAAAAGCAGGAAAAAGAAAATCAAATTAATGACAAAAATCCCTTGGCTCCAGCTTATATTAGCAATGCACATTCATACTGCTTAAGAGCGCAGGCACTGGAAGGTCAGAGAAAACTGCAAAAAGCAAAAGATGATTGGAATAAATGTTTTAGACTTGAAAATTCATCTGCTCCAGAACTGGATATTTGGTCTGATGTAGCTAAACAACGTTTAGGTTCAAAATAAATCATTAAGGGGAAAGTTACAAATGAAGTACAGAATTTTTACTTTGTTACGTTCTTTAAAGTTTGCCATTTTTTTTATTACAACCTTGATTTTGACCATAGCAATTCCTACAGCTAATGTACAGGCTTGGATAGTTATTGATGATCCGATAGGAGAAGTGTATTACATACCCGCAGATCAACCCCTAGATAAAAAATATCCTGTATATAGAACTCTACGATTTGAGGAAGGCGATATTATCGTAACTGGCGCGAATTCTCAAGTTATTCTAAAATGTAGTAAAAAAGATCCAGGAACAGAAGTCACATCTAATAGAACGGAGCCAATAACTAATATTTGTGGAAATTCAAATCCATTTCTCGGTGATCCAACTGAGATTCGACGAGGAGGAAAAGACCCCTTAATTCCCTACATTGTTAGCCCTCGTTATACGCGGTTACTTACCAAACAACCAACCTTGAAATGGAATGCTGTAGAAGGTGCAACTCGCTACATCATCACTTTATATCGAGAAGGATTGCGAGAAGATAGTAAAGTCTGGCAAAAGTCTGTAGAAAGTAAAGAACCAGTCGAAGGCGTAGAAGAATTCTCATATCCCTCCGACGAGGAACAGTTGGAAGTAGGAGCAGACTATCGGTTAGTAGTTGAAGCAAACAATGAGCGTTCGTCTCAAGATGAAAAGATAGATCTTGATGATTATGATGTGGAACGGAGGGGAGTATCAGGACTGAAGTTTCGGCTGCTTGGGGAAGCTGAAGTTCAGTCCATTCAGGAAGCTTCCGAGAAAATCATACAAGGACAACCGCCAAGTGAAGAGGAAGTAATTACCTTAGCATTTCATTATGCTAAAAACAACCTCTATGCAGAAGCAATTGAGATGCTAAACTCTTTGGTCAAGAGTGATTCTCAAAAATCTGATATTTACCGTATCTTAGGTGATTTCTATGCTCAAAGTGGTCTCAATTTACTGGCAAAAAAATCTTACCTAAAAGCTATTGACCAAGCAAAAGAAACGCAGGAGGTTTTAGAGGAAGCACTAGCACAGCAAGATCTAGGTGAACTGTACATGAAAATGCACGAACCAAGGGATGATGTTTCCCTACTGGAGCAAGCGCGGGAGCAGTTTGAGCAAGCACTGGCTAAATATAGAAAGTTGAACCGTGAGCCGAAGATTGATGAGATCACAAACCTAATCAATCAACTAGAAAATCTAGAAGCAAACCAGTAAAAAAGTTGCAAATTGCCTACAGCGTCGA
>DNGI01000468.1:3574-13243 GCA_003486645.1 Cyanobacteria bacterium UBA11370
TGGCAAAAACGGGATGCTCCCCAGTGGTTAAAACCCCTGGCGGGTTATTGCCACTGGTGCAAGATCTCAGTTCCATTCTAAATTCTCCATCTTAACTACCAAGGATTCCCAACTATTGCCATGCGTGACCAATACGCTGGATGATCAAATTCAAACTGGTCGTCGGCTTCAGGAAAATTCTCTGGCAAGGTTATTGTTTGTCCATCAGAGGTAAAAAGTATATTGCCTTCCACACGAATTTGCTTATTGAGCATCGCTAGCTGAACTCTTCTTAAAGCTTCCGCTTTAACCAAACCTGTTTTCAGTTGTCGATAAAATTCTATAGTTAGAATTGCAGTACCTCGATATTTGACCTTCCATAGACTAGCTAGCACCGATTTTACCTCAGCAGCAGCCGCTAATCCAGCAATACCAAATTCGTTTTCCTCATCACCTTTCCCTGTCTCACAAGCACTTAACACCAATAAATCGACCAATGGCTCATTTAATTTGAGCCGCTTTATATTACTATCATCTAAATTTAGGGGAGCATCCCAAAACTGAATAAATGACTTACTTAGTTGACCGGACGTAAAATCGGCATGAGTTGTTAAGTGAATAATCCGAAAAAGATTATCAGGGCTGCGTTGCTCTTCCAAGTTTTCCACAGTGAATTTTTCATCAAGAAAGTAATCACTCCCCGGTACTTGCCACAAATCGACAAGCGTTCGCAGCTCAAAATCAGCAGGTAAATCATCTAAATTTCGATCACGGAATTTTGTTGCACCCATTGCTAGCATCCTTGCATCTCTAATATCTATATAGCGAGCATTGGTCAAGCTAAGGCTGGGCATTAATGCTACACTATATTTTTGTATAAGGAATTGTCCATTATTGGGATTTGTTGGATCGTCCCCATCATGGAGTGCAGCAATAGGGATAGAGCGTAGGTTGCTATCCATGAGGAATACTAAATTGTTGATGCTCCTTTTCTGTAAATCTTGTTCTAAAGGTTTGACTATCCACTCATAAAGTAATTGTGCAGGTTCCAAATAGCTGTTGTCATCTTCAATTCTTATCACAGCCTCACGAAATTTTTCAGCAGCTTGAGTAACTCCTTCATCTCCTCCACGTTGTAGGGCTTTTCCCGTTTGTTCGTCATATATCCGCCGCAAAATGGGTCTTCCTGTAGCTGTTACCAATACTGTATATAGATGGTAGTCCTCCTGTAGTTCCTCAGCACGTATCCAACGACGACCACGAGTGTCCACAGCAAGTCCCTGGTCAGTGAACTCCCATAGAGATTGTTTTGAGGAATTACCTTGGTTCTGAAATAGGGGATTAGTCGGAGCAAAGAATACATAAATAAGGGCTGACCGAACTCCTGTTTGCTCCTCAATCGCCCGAAGTTCTTCCTGAGCATCTTCCAAAGTTTTAATCGGAGTTCCAGACCGTCCTAAGTACTGCTCAAACTCTCTGGTAAACAATTCTTCTAACTCAAAAACCAGTTCTGGAAGAGGAGCATTAGCCCTAAGATTATCTAATTCCAGATTACAGTCAGGCAGACAATTACCTGCGGGGTCTAAAGCATCATCTTGAGCAACAAGATTATCTTGAGGAATAATCTGAATATCGCTGGGCGGTGTCCCCTGGCTATAAGACTCTAAAAAGGACTGTAGTGGCAGAATTGAATTGTCAATGCCTGTGGTAATAGCTCCAGTCGTACCGTTTACAACAGCATCTCCGACAGTGAAAACACTACCCCCATGGCGGATGATAACTTGACCCCCTTGAACCCCGCCAGCAGTGGAAATACTGGCATCTATATCATTCTGGTCTGTAAACGTCCCTGTAGCCCGAAAAAATTGGTCGGCTGTAATGTCAACGTCACCTCCTGTGCCACTGTCTCCGCCTTGAGCATTGATAGAGGTAACTTGAACATCTCCTTGAGCGTCAAGGGTTACGTCCCCACCGTTACCAACACCCCCGCTGCTTGCCGAACTGGTATCAATCTGTGCCGTGTTAATGTCACCCACAGCCGAAAGTGCGATCGCTCCCCCATTTCCAGACACAGAACTGGCATCAATCTGTGCTGTATCAATATCACCAGCACTAGAAAATGAGATTGTTCCCCCATTCCCGCTGACTGCACTCGCATCAATCTGTGCTGTATCAATATCACCAGCACTAGAAAATGAGATTGTTCCCCCGTTCCCGCTGACTGCACTCGCATCAATCTGTGCTGTATCAATATCACCAACATCAGAAAATGAGATTGTTCCCCCATTCCCGCTGACTGCACTCGCATCAATCTGTGCTGTATCAATATCACCAGCACCAGAAAATGAGATTGTTCCCCCGTTCCCGCTGACTGCACTCACATCAAGCTGTGCTGTATCAATATCATCAACATCAGAAAAAGTGATAGTTCCTCCATTTCCAGAAGTCGCACTTACATCAAGCTGTGCTGTATCAATATCACCAACATCAGAAAATGAGATTGTTCCCCCATTCCCGCTGACTGCACTCGCATCAAGCTGTGCCGTATTAATCTCACTCGCACCAGAAAATGAGATTGTTCCCCCATTTCCAGAAGTCGAACTGGCATTAATCTGTGCTGTGCTAATCTCACCAGCAGCCGAAAGTGCGATCGCTCCGGCGTTACCATTAGTTGAAAAAGCTCGTATTTCTCCTGAACTTGTATCAATCGAACCAGTGGTACTGGTTAAAGATATTTGACCCCCATTACCGCTACCACTAACGCCAACCGACGCATCTATACTGGCATTCCCCGTAGTCGTAATATCCCCCGCTGCTTGCAAAGTGACAGAACCAGCATTCCCTGTATTCACACTAGTATTGATACTGTCCAACACAATCGTGCCAGTCGTCGCGGTTAACTCGACCGAACCACCTGCTGTAGTTAGTCGTGAATTAATCTGAATATTTCGACCCGCCTCAAAGGTAATCGTCTCACCAAACGTCTGATTCCTGAAATTCAAATTCGTACCAGCCTGGGCAATAATGTCTTGCTGCGCTTGCAGGATAATATTACCCGTCAAAGCAGTCAGCGCCGTGTCATCAATTTGAAAATCAACTGAATTCCCACCATCATTAAAGAGAATTTGCTCATCTATGCCAGGAGAAATCTGACCATTATCATCAGCCACCCCATCATCTGGCTCGATAATGATATCTCTAGGATCGAGTAAGATAGTTCCATCTTGACCATTTACCGCCGACACATCAACGCTACCACTGAAGGCTAATGCGTCTTTTCCCGACACCTCAACAAAACCACCATCCCCAGAAATACTCCCCCCACCAGCGCTAATACTGCCATTAAACCCAGTAGCGTCATCCGCCCAAACAATCACCCGTCCCCCATTTCCATCTACCAGTGCATCCGCATTAATCCTCGAATCGCCACTGACAAACGTCCGCAAAGCATTCGGTATTGTACCCCGACCTTGATAATCTCCTCCCACTCTGACAAGTCCACCGCCGTTAGTACCAGAAGCATTCACCGTAGTCCCCAATAAACCAACGCGCTGACCTAAAATATTCACCTCACCCCCTGCTTTTCCAGCTCCCGAATTAGAGACATCAAGGCTACCCAATGCGTAGGCGAAGCCCTCCGTATGCATCGCACTCCCTCCCACCGTGGGTATCTTATTACCAGAATCGGTCAACTGCACCGTACCATCTGGGCTTGCTGTCAATCCCGTATCTAAACCCGTAGCCCCCACTGTCAATAGATCGGGTAGATTTCGAGCCGTAAATGGCAGCAGTTGCCCGTCGGTGTTCCTCGGCGGTTCAATTTCCAAGCTCAACAAGTGTCCTGGTTGACTAATCCGGACTCGGTTTTTTCCTGGTACTGCCGCGATCGTAATCGTCCCTCCAGGCGCACGGATTTCTCCAGTATTGATCACGTTGCCACCCAACAACGTTAGTGTCTGACCATCCACCACCTCTAAATTGCCAGCATTGATAATACTTCCCGGTTGAGCAAAATCAAACGCAAACTGACTCGGTGTTCCGATTAAATTTGGGTAGTCATTTGCACCAAACGCATTGAACCAATAACCGTTATCAAAACCCACACCCGTCGCCGTTGTTAGTGTAAAAGCAGCCGGGACATTAATCTGAGCCTCTGAACCCAGTAGCCAACCCGCAGGATTCATCAACAGTAAATTAGAACTACCCCCCATGACCTGAATTAGACCATTAATGCGCGAATGGTCACCACCAATAACTCGCCCTATAATATTGCGAATCTCAGAATTAGAGAGAAAGTTAGCAATCTGACCCGAATCTAATCCAAACTGCTCAAAACTGTGGAATAGATTCGCCCCATCTCCCGAAAAACTACCACCGTAGATATCGAAGCGGTTCCCATCCGGTGTCACAATCGTACCCGTACCATCAGCGGCTGGAGTAATGGGCTGGGCAGATGTTGATGAAGGAGAGAGTATTCCTACCAGCCAAACGAGGAGAAATGCCCAATTTTGGCGGAATCGACGATACTGCATGGGGAGATATCTCTTTGAGCGCTCTAACTAATAGTTTCCTGCCTGAACTGACCCAACCTTGCCAAACAACTTAAAAATTTAAGGAATTTTGGCTTTTTGTTTTTATATGGGCGGAAAGTCTGGATGTTTTGGAGAAATAAGTTTATAGGCTAGGGCTTCAAAATTTTGCTCGGATTTAGCTGAGGAGTAAGCAGTGAGCAGTTAAACCTTCTTAGTGCTAACGCACATTACAGACAAAGGATATCCGGGAATTAAGCACTATCATAACTTCTCACTCGGCTGTCGTCGTTCAAGTGTAAGAATGTAAACAACAAAGCTTCTAACTGATATCAAAATTATCTACCAAACGTTAGCTTTGAATTTATGTCTTCATCTCATCCCTACAACCAAGCTAGTAATTCTCTTGATAACTCGTAAAACTCTGAACAAATTATTATTTTTATCACTAGATAATGCCGTAAACTTATCTGATAAAGCGTACTCACGCCCCGGCTGATTCAGCTTAACAAAAAGATAGTCATCACCAGTCGTTATCATCCCAAAAACTGGCATTTCTGAGTTAGGGTTTGCCATCATATAGGCTAGAGTTTGCGGGAGAGCCTGTAAAACATTAACGTTGAAACGTTTCTCCTCAATGATTACAATCCAGAATTGATTTTGCACGACCACAGCATCAATGAATCCTTCTAATACTGTGTCTCCGTTGTCAATCTCCACTTTCACAAACTTCTCGCCCTTAATTTTAAAAGGGAGATCAAATAGCCCAATTAAATCCAGCAAGGGAGACACCATAATTCTATCAATTGTTCCTTCGGTAATCTCCCCATCCGCTGCATAATACAGATATCGATGTTTGAGTCGATGCAGAAAAACTTTTTCACTATCACTAATTTCCGGTAAGTCTTCCCACCATTCTGTAAAAAATTGGAGATTATCTGTCTGAGTGAGATTGAACTTCCCGTGCGCCTCATTCAGATTAGTAATCGCTTTGGTAATCCCAACAGTTTGTACCATAAGTTATCAGCCTTATAATCTCTCTTCATCTTATCTTAAACAGCTCTCCCCTAACGGGGAATAGAGAAATGAATTACTAAAGCCAAAAATATTGAGGATTTCTCCCCATGTTACTCTTCCAAACTGAAATTGAAAACCTTAACGCTGAAATCGCCCAGCTTCAACAACTAATTGCTGAAAAACTTCAAACGAGAGAACAACTGAACACTTACCAAAAAGAAGCCAATACCGCCTTAGAAGTTTTGCAAAATGTCGTCAACAAAATTAACCATCCCGCCGCTTTATCTGATTTACGTGCGGCTGTATTAGGCTTATTTGATTCCTCTGTCTCTACACCTGTACCTCTTGGTGAAGCCAAGCCAGATGAGGAGTTAACGGGGATTATAACAGTAGAATCTCCCCCTTCTCCAAATAATCTATCTAACCTAAATGTAGCCCCTCCAAATGTCGATGATAAAACCGAGACAAAAGAAGCCAAACCAAGAGTACCTGTTTCGACAGAAGCCCCCCAAGAAACCACCTCAGAACGGGCAAATTTAGCCCCAGGCGACATCATTGGTTCTCGGATAGTCCCCGACTGGCATTACACAATTATAGAAGTTAAACCCAACCATAAACTGCAAGGTCAGCGCCAACTTTCTTCAGGCGAAAACTTCAATGTTGAGTTAGATATTAGCGATGTCTACTTAATCCAAAAGGCAGAACAAGGAACACCCGAACCCGAAACAGAAGCAAATACTCCGACATCCGCTAAAACACAAGAACCTCTTCTTGAAGCCGACATTATTGAGCAAGAAGAGGGGGAACAAGGAAACATTAAAACCTCATCAATGACACCAGAAAGCTTGGCTAAATTGATTCGAGAAGCTTGGAGTTGGTCAGAAATTGAAGCCGCTGTTGTAGACAATGAACAACACAAGAAAGCGGCTTGGGCGCTGCTATCGCCCGGAGAACAAAACCATGTGCTAGTTCTCAAACTCCAGGCCGAACAGGGAGATACTCCATCGGGAATCTCTGCCCAGGAATTAACACTTACTACTCCGGAGCTACCGTAATAAAGTCTCCCTTCAAAGTCATTAAACACTCTTCTAATTGTATCTCAAAAAAACAGCCACTGCAACTATTAGTTAGGAGCCATTATTCGTGAACAAAAACAACAGAATAGAAAGAATAGAAGCACCTCTCAATAGCCGTAACCCGGAAGCCCTTGAACGGCAACTGAGAAAAATAACCGTAAACCTTGAACAATTGAAATTAAATCCAGCGCAGCAAGAACGATTAATTAGTCTAACCTTTCTGGATATTCTCAGAGAGCTTTCCCATAATCAAACAGAAAGTAACACTCCCACTCTTGAGTAACACAAAAGAATAAACGCTAACGCTCTTACTCGTGAGCAAAGAGATAGGGGAATCAATAACAACTTTCCCCTAAACGTGCTGTCTATGACCGAAATTCATCACAATTAGAGGCTTTGACCATGAACCCTTATAACTTCAGTAACCTCAACCAAAACGGTGGGATAAAATCCAAGCTGCAACAGAATATTAACGCAGTTAAACTCTTGCGACAGTTAGAACAATCCCAGCAATTTCCCACCGAATTAGAACGAGATATTTTAGCTCAATTTAGCGGATGGGGGACTGTTGCTAGTGCGATTAACCGTGAAGTTCTCGACTTAGTAGGAAACACAGACTTAAACTCGGATAACGCCTTTCAAACACCACGCTTCATTATCGAAGCCGTTTGGGAAATACTGGAACACTTAGGCTTTCAATCCGGTCGCATTGCTGACCCGGCTGCTAATATTGGACTGTGGGCTGGATTCCAGAAACCTGAATATCGTTCTAACTCGGAATGGCTATTCGTTGAAATTGATGCCACAGCGAAAGCGATCGCTCAATACTTACATCCTGATGCGATTATCTATGGCAGTAACACCCAACAACAAATCGGATTTGAACATACTGACATTCCCAAAGATAGCTTTGATTTAATCGTCAGTAATTTCCCGTTTGGTGTCACCCCACCCTTTGATCCAAACTACCAAAAAGTGGCTAAAACTTTGCATAATTATTTCTGGGCAAAGTCTTTAGCCTTAACTGCACCCGGAGGACTCATTGCCTCAATTACCAGTGTGGGGACAATGGATTCAACCCCAGAATTTTGCCAGTATCTTGCCTCTATGGGAGCAAGATTAATTGGTGCAGTACGGTTGCCTAATACCGCATTTAAGTGTATGAATACTGCGGTGACGGCGGATCTGATTATCCTCCAGAAGATGAACGAACCTCAAAATACTATCAATTGGGGAGAGGTAGTAGACAGTCCCATTAAAGACGGGTATGATGTCCCACTGAAAATCAATCGCTACTTTATAGAGAATCCGCAGAAAGTACTGGGACAATTAACAAAGTGCGTTCTCTATGGAGGTGAACGGATTGCTGTCGCTGGAGATAGTCGTGACTTAAAGCAAAGTATCATTGACGCATTCAGTGATATTGAACCCTGCTACACGCCACCACGACACGTTCAGAGTTTATCAACGAACTTACTCCCCGCTGAATTTGTCGGACTTGACCCTTACCGTTATGTCTCCCGTGAAGGTAAAATCTACCAATATCGCCCTGGCGTTGGACTGTGCAAGGTTACTCAACACGCGGAACGGATTGCAGCGGGATTAAGGCTGAAACAGACTCTAGATAAGTTAGTTCAAGCTGAAATTGAGACAGGGGAAGCTGGGGAAGCTGGGGAAGCTGGGGAAGCTGGGGAAGAAGAAATTAGAGATGATCAGAGTAATATTGCCCCGACTCCCTTACCTCGGTGTGAAATCCTGCGGAGTGAACTCAATCGACTTTACCAGCAATTCGTCAAACGCTACGGTGAATTGTTGAATCGTCGCAAACGTCCCAGTACTTTGTCAATATTCAGCGATGACTCAGAACTCACAACTCTGTGCTATGCCCTAGAAGAGGAAATACCCGCAGATGTAGACTTAAAAGAGGGCAAACTCAAAGCTATACGCTACAAGAAAGCGGATATCTTCACAACTCGTATATCTGGTAATCTTAGAAAGAGTAATCGCATTATTTCCTCCCCCATTGATGCCGTTTACGACTGTCTAGATCGCAAGGGATACTTAGATATTAAATTCATCGCCCTGCTGTTGGACAAAACCGAGGACGATACTATCGCTACCCTCAAAGCCATAGAAACTCCCCTAGGCAATCAGTCATTCATCTTCTATGATGCTCAACTTCTTCGTTGGGTTACTCGTGATGAATACTTATCCGGTGACACTCGCGCCAAACTGCAACAGTGTCGCACTCTCAAAGACATAGATCCAGACGCTTACAACCAATTCTGGCTCTATGATAATGAAACCGAACTGACCCAGAAAGATACCTCTGGGCACTATCTCCATCTCTCACCTTACCTGTTGCCCCCAGCCTCTGAATCAATCCGGGCTGAAATTGCCCACCGACTTAAAGCCGATTCGGATATTGATAGCCATCTTGACAGTATCATTTATATTGATGGTGGGCTGGGAGTTCCTTGGGTTGAGAAGGAAATGGTTGCCCAATTCACAGCTAAGATCCTAGACTGTCACCAGACCGAGGTGCGTGTCTGTCACGTTCCCGAATTAGGATTGTGGACGGTTACGGGTAAAGCTTCATGTAAAGAAGCTGCCCAAAAATCCGAATATGCCTCCAACGGCAGTGATGGCAAAGGCAGTCGGGATGTTCTCTGGTTAATGGAACAAGCCCTCAATCAAAGCCCGATTAAAATCCAGGTGTTTAACCAGGAAACCTTGGACACAAAGGCATCCACCGAAGCTACAGATAGCGCCATCGCACAAGTCGAACGTCTCAAGCACGAATTCAAACAATGGCTCTGGTCAGACCTAGAACGAGCCTATCAGCTAACCGTCAAATACAACCACCTCTATCCCTTACCTCAAAAGCGGGTCTTTGATGGTTCTTATCTGAGTTTACCAGATTCAAACACCAAAATTAAGCTCAAACCTCACCAACTCAATGGCATCGCCCGTGCAATCCAATCCAAACGGCTACTAACCTTGTGGGAAGTCGGAACAGGCAAAAGCTTCCAAATCTTCGCCTCTGCCTACGAATCCCAACGCTTAGG
>DNGI01000053.1:0-8314 GCA_003486645.1 Cyanobacteria bacterium UBA11370
TGAGAGTGGTTGGTTGTTTGTTGTTGGTTGTTCTCCCCATCTTCGCGTCTGGTAGCGTCTCCCCATCCCCCCGGCCCCCCATCCCCCTATCTCCTTTTGGTGAGTATATCAACTATTTTTTTTGCGGCTTGACCCCCGCCGTAAAGATGAGTCGGGATTGTAGAGGGATGAGGAAGAGCGATCGCATTGAGTAAACCACTCCTTACAGCATCAGCATCCGTTGGTCTAATTAAATGGTTCCAGCCTAACTCTACCAGTTCAATCCACTCTGTCTCTGCTCGCAAGGTGACACAGGGAACCTGATGGAAGAATGCTTCTTTCTGAACTCCGCCTGAATCTGTAACAATTAGACCGGCATTTTTCTCTAACATCACCATGTCTAAGTATCCCACAGGTTCAATCAGGTGTAGGTGTTGTTGGGCAGTTTCGAGTAACCCGTTTCGTTCAAGCGTGTGACGAGTACGAGGATGTAAAGGCAAGACGACTGGTAGTTTCTCAGCAATTGCGGCTAGCCCTGTAAATATAGCCTTTAGTGGAACTGGATTATCGGTATTTTCCGCTCGATGGATAGTTGTAAGAATGTAACCTTGAGGAGATAGGTTGAGTTGCTCTAGGATATGAGTAGTTTGCTGGGCTTTGGCTCCGTAGTGAAGAGCAGCATCGTACATAACATCGCCAACTAAATAAATTTTCTCCTCAGAGATTCCTTCTCGATGCAAGTTTTCTATCGCCGCTTGGGTTGGGGCAAATAACACATCAGAGGCGTGATCGGTAAGGACTCGGTTGATTTCCTCTGGCATTTGTCGGTTAAATGAGCGTAAACCCGCTTCGACATGGGCAACCGGGATGTGAAGTTTGACAGCGGCGATCGCACCTGCCAAGGTTGAGTTTGTATCGCCATAGACGAGAACCCAGTCTGGCTTTTCTTTGAGTAATACGTTCTCAATTGCCTCTAGCATTCGTCCGGTTTGGACACCATGGGTATGGGAACCAACGCCTAAGTGATAATTTGGCTGAGGAACATCTAACTCTTGGAAGAAGACATTAGACATATTCTTGTCATAATGCTGATCGGTGTGGATTAGCACTTCCTCCTGGTTGGGGGTAGACCGCAGGATTTGGGAAACCATTGCCGCTTTAATGAACTGGGGGCGTGCGCCAACAACAGTAACGGTTTTCATTTTGATGTAATGTTCATCAGAGGGAGAGAGGGAGAGGGGGGAGAGGGGGGGAGCAAGTTACTTGTTTGAATGCAAGTTCGTATGAAGACAAAGTTTTCCTTATTTTTTCCTTAACGGCGGATCTACATCCTGAATTAGGTAAGTAAGCGTATAATAAGCGCTACGGGTCATTTGAGGAGTGTTCTTTTGTAGCTGGAGTGTGTGGTGTGACCCTAAAAGTCTGTATGTTCGTTTACAACAATTTCCAGCACGACACGAGAGTCCTGAAAGAAGCGAAGTGTTTAACGGCTGCTGGCTATCAGGTCACTGTTGTGGCGTTGCTTGACGATGACTCAAAACCTTATGAGGAAAACGATGGCATTAGAATTATTCGAGTAGCCAAGAATCCCATCCATTATCGCATTTTACGGGGGGTCAGAGAATTCAATCCTTTAGCGATAGTACGAGGGATTTGGCAAGGGACGAAAAAAGCAGTAGAGCAATCCATATTAACAGCCTTCAATGCTATACGTCAGAAATTGACGCAGTTAATAGAGTGGTTGAAACCCCCTCGCACAGATACTTCGGAAAAGCTAGGTTTATTAGCTTCAGTAAGGCAAGCGTTTAAACAAGCATGGGACACGATTCGACAGAGAGGGACGAGAACATATCTTGAGGACTCCTGGAGTAAGAATCCTTACTTTTTCTTGAGTGTCCAAGGATTTTTCTTTCTCACATACTGTGTTTACGTGGGAATTTATAAGTCCTTCTACTGGGGAGTCAAACGACCATTCTACTGGGGAGTCCAGCGACCAGCTAAGATTATCTGGGCACGCTACATTAAGCGGGGGTTGTATTGGGGCATTCAACGACCAGCTAAGATTATCTGGGCACGCTACATTAAGCGGGGGTTGTATTGGGGCATTCAACGACCTACTAAGATTATCTGGATACGCTACATTAAGCGGGGGTTGTATTGGGGTATTCAACGACCTACTAAGATTATCTGGATACGCTACATTAAGCGAGGCTTTTACTTTGGCATTCAGCGTCCAGCAAAAATTGTTTGGATACGCTACTTTTATCGATCGCTCAGTAAGGTCTTAATCTCGTTTCACCGCCCTCTTTGTTTTCTCGATTACCACTTTAGAAGTCTGGAAGTGGTTAAGCAAGAACGTGCAGATATTTATCATGCTCACGATCTAAATGTGTTAGCAGCAGCTTATCAGGCGGCACGGCGGCACGGTGCAAAACTTGTGTATGATTCCCATGAGTTCTATGTTGAAAGGAATCGGCAGCCTCGGCGTAGTCGGATCGGAAAATTGCTCGTGAGTCGCTTTGAACGGTTTCTGATGCGACGCAGTGATGCGGTGATTACGGTGAGTGAAGCGATCGCCATTGAACTTGCTCAACGCTATCAGGTGCCAGTCCCGACTGTAATTTTAAATGTGCCGATGCGAACATCTAAAGTTTCGACGAATCCCGAAAAATCCATACGGCTAGCACTGGGAATTAGTCCTGATTATCATCTACTCCTCTACTCTGGAGGCATAACCTTTAATCGGGGACTTGAAAAGGTGATTGAAAGTTTAGTAGAGCTTACCCATTGCCATTTAGTGTTTATGGGATATGGTCCTGAAAAATATATCGAAAAACTGCTAGCTTTGGCTGTGGAATTTGGGGTAGAATCCCGTGTATCCTTGTTTGGTCCTGTGCCGCCTGAAGAGGTAACAACCTATGCCGCTAGTGCTGATTTTGGAATTGCTGCGATCGAAAATGTTTGTTTGAGCTATTATTACTGCGCTCCCAACAAACTGTTTGAGTATGTTTCAGCAGGCTTACCTGTGATCGCTAGTGATTTTCCGGAGATGAAAAAAATCATCACTCACTACGAGGTAGGATATACTTTTGATCCAAGTCAGCCTAAAGATATTGCAAGAGCCGCCCGCGAGATCCTAAGTGATTCTGAGCGTCGGCGTAGGATGAGGGAAAATACGTTTGTTGTCTCAGAGGTTTATAACTGGGAAAATGAGTCTAAAAAATTTCTGGAGCTTTATCAGACATTAAGCTAGACCACCATGAGTGGAAGTTCACAACAAAAACTGCTGAGATTTGAGTGCTAATTGGTGTAGATTAAAAGTATGTCAGTTCAATAAAAAATCAAATCCAAGAGGCAGTTGCAGTGTTAGTGAAAGATTCAAATTAAAAACAAAAGAACGTTGTAAACTAAAAGAATGATTGATTCAGCCGATAATTTTAATGAAATAAGACAATCTGAAGGTGGATATATACCCTTCAAGTTTTTTGTCGATTTCTTAGAATTTTTACAAAATAATAAAGATATTTTTGAGATTATTACTTACGATGATCTTCCCTGGGGAGAAGACTACGATTACCTCAATAACTATTCCCAAGAACGTAAAACATGGCAGTATGAACTGAACAACGAAATCAGAGATCCTCAGAAAATATACGTCCTTTTGCAACATGATGTAGATAGTATAGCTGAACGAACGTTGGCTATTCTCCGTGAAGAAGAACGCCTGGGGATTCGTTCTAATATCATGATTTTCAATCGTCGCATTAATCGACAACATTTAGAAAAAACTGGGAACCTGCTTTATACGCCATACGAACTCGATTATGACTACCTGATTCGTCTGCAAGACCAATATGGATTTGTTATTGGTTATCATTGTAATGCCTACGAGCGAGCCTTGTTTGATCGAGAAAAGGCACTGGAAATATTTGAAGAGGATGTGAGTGCTCTCCGTCAACACTTCAACATTAGATATTTTTCTCCCCATGGTGGACCCCGCAGTTCTGAAGGGTTAAGTAATAATTCTCTGGAAATTCCAGACTCTTTGCGTTACTCTTTACGCTGGGTTGCAAATAAACGAACAGTTCGCTTTGATCGCAGCTACAGTGACGGTGGACTTAATTCTCTGAGTCGGAATCCCGCAGATAGAGATCTACGTGATTTTGTTAGAATGTGGCAAAGAGGGAAACGATACAGGGTTTTGGTTCACCCTCAGTATTACCATTCTCCTTGTGAACACTCGCCTAGACTGGCAGGCACACCCTGGTATGAGGAAGTATTGAGTTGCTATTCCTCAAGTCAATTGGCGACAGCCTGGAACAATGTCCATTGGGAACTAAAAACGTTCAAAAATAACCTAAGTGAATTTGAGCAATCAAAAACTACCTTAATTTAAAACCTGCAACAGTTCAAACTGTTGGGGTAGGGAGAAAAAGAGAGAGTTGGTAAATCCAGAGTTAGTATAAGCAAAACCCCACTATATAGTCTGTGTTGAGGTATAGGTATGCAAAATCTGCCTTTAAAAAAAGGAGGCTATTTACCCGTTGAATATTTTATCGATTTTTTAGAATTCCTCAAAAAAAATAATGACTTATTTGAGATTATTACCTACGATGATTTGCCCTGGGGTAATGATTTTGATGGGATGAATAACTATCCAACTGAATACAAGAATTGGAAACGTGAATTGGCTGAAGGGGTTAGAAACAAGCATAAAATTTACGTCTTGCTCCAGCATGATGTAGATAGCTTTCCTGATCGAACGATGGCAATTTTACAGGAAGAACAGCGCCTGGGAATTCGTTCCAATGTCATGCTCTTTAACCGACGAATTGATCGTCGTCATCTCAAGCAAACTGGCGAAGTGCGCTACACAGACTATAAAATTGACTCAGACTTTTTACGTCAGCTTCAAGACGAGTCAGGCTTTGTTATCGGCTATCACTGCAATGCCTATGAACAGGCAACCTTTAATCTAATTCAGGCTCAAGAAATTTTTGAACAAGACCTTACTCAACTTCAACAACAGTATCAGATTCGATATTTCTCTGCTCATGGTGGAGTTGCAGGTCCAAAGGGTTTAAATAACAAGGATATTAGGCTGCCATCTCACCTCAATTACAGTCTTCGGTGGGTTCATAATGGTCGTAGCGTACGATTTGATGGAAATTACAGTGATGGAGGGTTCAAAAATCCGCATAAACAACTTAACAATCGCGACCTACGGAAATTCGTCAAAACCTGGAGACAAGGGCAACGGTATCGAATTTTGACCCATCCCCAGTACTATCATTCTCCTTGTAACCCTTCAGAAAAAATGATCGAGACAGAATGGCTGCGTGAAGTGGTAGATTTTTACCATCAGGGTTATTCAGGAAGTGTATGGGACAGAATTTATCCTAGTTCGCTTAAAGATCTTCCCTCAGTGTTCAGGTAGATTAATTCAAGAATTAGCTAAACAGTGAACAATTGTACACATAGGAATGAGAAGGATATTGACTATGGCAAGCCCTATATTTGTTCGTGGGTTGAGTCGTTCGGGTGGCACACTTTTAGTGACTATCTTAGATGCCCACCCTGATATTGCTATGTCCTATGAACTCTATCCAAATCTTTTACTATCAGAGACAGGGGAACAAATGGATCTCCACCAGTTGCTGGATACCTTATCCCAGTCTCGGAATATGAAAGCTGCTTCTAAAAAAATTGAAGACCGCAACCTTCAAATCTTTTTAAATCGCTGTCCCCGTGGAGGGCTAGACAACAAGGATGTCGCAGAGCTGTTACAAAAACACATTGAAGAGGGGCAAAACTTTTTAAACCTCGAAGGGCAAATGCGCTTTATTGAAAGGTGTTGTCTCGCAAAAATGCAAGCAATTGGCAAATCCCGTTGGGGTCTAAAATGCCTCAACCAATTTGAGGATTATGCCGCTTTATTTCCCCAGGCATATTTCTTAAATATTATCCGTGATGGTAGAGATGTTTTAGCAAGCCAGTTGAACACAGGTTCTTTTAAAAATACTCCGAAACAAGTAGGTGAGGCCTGGTCTAATACCCATTTACGGTTTCGATCATTGGTGCAGAAATCAATCATTAAAGGCTATGAAGTTTTTTACGAAAAATTAGCTCAAGAACCTGAACAGGAGATTCAGAATATTTGCGAGTTTCTTGATATCTCTTTCGATCAGTCTATGTTGAATTTTTATAAAAAAGATCTAGACATTTATAAAACTAATCATTTATCAATGAATAGAATTTCAAAACCTATAGACACGGCAAAAATAGGACGATGGAAAAAGGAATTAAACGAAGAACATCTCAAGGGATTTTATTCGACAGCTAAAGCGGCAATGAGTGTGTTTGGATACTTCGAGGATAAATGCTAAACTCACTCATATGAGTAAAAAAGCCTCTGTTCAGCTACAAGTTGGTACTTTTTTCAAGGTACTGCCGAAATATACCAGACTGCTGAGATGGCTTACTGTTGACTCGATTTGGCGGTTTAGGGGCAAGGTTAGCCTAATTATTGTGAGTGGCTTACTGTACGTGAGTCTGCAAATCCAAGCTCTAGGGTTAGCTATTTACTATGCCCACTCTGTGGAAAAAGGTATTGTTTTCACCCTGTTCGGAAAAGAATTTGGAGCACGAACTTCTCCAGAACTCCTTTCTATTTGTGGTTTAGGAGTTTTAGTGTGTCTTTTACTTTCAGCCTCACTCGGTTACTTTTCTAGAACAAGAGTCCTGAAACTTTGGCGTATCTATGAAGAGTTTTGTTCAAAGCGCATCTTTTTATTGGCGAACTCGAATTTGAGAATTTGGTCGCCTTTTAACCAAGACTACGGTGATGAGATAGCTATTCTTAGGCTTGCTCGCAGTGATTCCCGGTACTGCGGCAGAATTTTAGGAATACTTCTTTATACTCTCATTCCTACGCTAACTGTTTTAGTTGCGATCGCAGCTCTCCTTTATATCAATCTACCTCTGACGCTTTTTCTGATTGGCCTAATGGGAATTTCTACAGGTTTTCTTTACAAGACTACCATCTCAGGTGTGCAGCATACTATTTCATTACAAAAGTATTCTAAGCCTTTTACCCTGGAATATCGTCGTATTCTTCAATCCCTAAAAAGCATCTCACTTCCGCATTCAGAAATTAAATATTGGTTAGAAGAAAAAGCATTCCAATCAAGAGATATTAAACGCTATCAAGATGCTTTTGAAGGACGCTTGAGAGTGATAGCAGAAAGCCAATTTATTGGTAATATATTCTTTGCTGTTGCTATTAGTGGGATTTTATTAACGCTGGGAACCAGTATCCTCCTTCAAGGAAAAGGATGGAGTCAACTACTTATTTACCTAGTTGCTTCTCGTCAGGGACTGCTTTCTTTTAAGGACATTAGCCAAAAAATAACCAGCATTAACCGCTTCTACCCCTATCTAAGGCGCTACTTTCAGTTCTTGGAAAATATGGAGCCTGATGTGCGAATTAATCCGCAACCTGCAATGAGCTATAGGGTGACAGTAAATTTAAGCCCTATTGCAGGCTCTCTAAGCTATTGGAACTTGCTTACTGGTAATCGGCTAGGATTAGTGAGTCCGATTGAACTGAACCGCTATACCCTAGCTTCTTTAATTGATTGCTTATTAGGAGAGCCTTCCAAGGTAGCTCGAAAGACTCTGAATTCTATATGGTTCGTCACGGCAAATTATACAGTGCTTCCAGAATATCCATTTAGAAAATCTTTGGGTCTACCTGTTGGGTACACTTATCAAAAGTTCTGCAAAGAGATGAAGGGAACTGGACTAGAAGAGAAAGTTAGGCAACAGTTACCACGCAATTTAGAAAAATGCCTTTCACGCAGTAAATGGACTCAAGTTGAGCCTGACGTTAAATTTGCGGTAGCGTTGCTTGCTGCATCCCATTCCAATGCTCAATGGATAATACTTGATGAGGTTGGTTTACAATTTTTATCAGATGTCGCACAGCAATATCTGTTGGAACGCCTTGCCAAGAAAATCACGGTAGTTGTTTTCACTACTACCCTAACCAATGTAGGAAAATATAAGGAAGATGCGATCGCTCTGCTCAATCAAAATGAACTCATTGGCTTAGGGTCAGTAGAGTGGTTTACAGGAAATAAAGAGAAGATAGAAACTATTTTGAATCAATCTGCTAAGAAAACTTCAAAATCACGTTCTACGGATAGCTACCTCGGCGAAGATGAAGATGATTTATTTGAAGAATAATACCATTTTTCAAAAGTGGCTAGAGAGATTCAAGTGCTGAATTAACTCTATATCATCAACGGAACCTATAGCAACGGACATATCGGTT
>DNGI01000053.1:8578-27042 GCA_003486645.1 Cyanobacteria bacterium UBA11370
AACAATTGTGGCGACTGCTATATCAACTAAATCTCCAGTTATTTTCGAGAATTGGTATTAGTTATACGGATGGTAAAATCGCATTTATTAAGAGAGATTTTGCTGTTTTAATACTCGCTAAAACCTCATCCTTTGTTGACACCTATCATAAATTTGGAGAATACACGACTTCTTAGTGATTCGCAAATCTTAGCTGCTTGAGGCTCTTCGTTTGCCACCAACAGGGCTTGGCTCTGAGTATTTATACCAACTGGAGATTTTGTAGATTCTAACTCTGTCTCGACCATTTCTTGGGCAACTTCTGCTCTACGTTCTAAAATCTTGATTAGGCGTCGATCAACTCTGTGCCATGGAATTCTTGCACCTAGGTAGAGCGGTCGTTCAACTTCGCGTAATCCCTTATAGCATCTAACAGTGAGGGAGCGATAGAACTGCTCTTAGCTGTAAGGGTTATAAATACTGACATTCCGCAGCCTCCATTTGACCAGTTAAAGGACACACCCTCTTAGATATAACTGTGTTGGGGAAGATTTCAACGCTATCAGTTCAATAGACTTCTCCAAAAAAGAATCTCAAACCCTTATCCTGTCTAAGAGAAAACCTAATTTCTGGAGAGGTCTAATGGGGCGAGTTAACCTTGGATTCCCCACAGGAACTTTTTCCACAGCTAACTCAAAGGCTTGATTCTATCACGAAAAGACTTATACTTAACTGGGAAACTAATTAACCGCTTGTACCATCTAGGTAACTCTAAAATAACTGCAACTTACGGAACCTTGTCAGGAATGTTTTTTAAGTGGTTGGGCAAAATCAATGCAGACGTAGATTTAGGCTCCTTTTCTTTAAAAGAAGTAGGTCGTCGCTACCTCTATCGCATCAAGAGGGGGATTAGGCGCGCCTTACAACAGCCTATAGAGCAGGTTAATAAGAAGATTGTTCGGCATCGTAATACAATTCATATTCTGTTACCCATTGCCAGAGAAACTATTAGTAGCCCTCTGTATATCCGCTGGATGTCTATGGTGGACTTAGATGCGAATCTGGTGGGATGGGTATATGTTTGGTCAGCCGATGACGATCAACTGATTCAACAAGCAAAATTCCAGCGAACCTCCCCCTTCAAAGTTCCATTCCAGTTAGAGGATGGTGACTATACGATTCAAATTGTATTTCGAGGAAACGGAGTTATATATTCATCACGGAAAGTCCCTATTACAATTGTTGCTCAATCAAAAATAGGGATACCGTTATCACCAGGAACAGAGACCCAACGAATCTACTGTCCAGCACCTTGGCTCAAGATGAATGTGGGCAAGTTTCATGCTAATCCCTGCTGCAATTTAAAGCGGAGAGTCCGTATTCCTTTTAATCCCGAAATAGAAGGATACGATCCCTGGAATTCTCCAGCTATGGTAGAGCTACGGCAGGCACTCATTAATGGAGACAGCCGTTTCTGCCACGAAGGATGCCCTATGCTAAAGGTACGGACAAAAGAGGCTGGTATTGACCGTTTTAAAGGCTATAAAAAATTCAAACTTGAACTCTTCGGCTCAATTGATGAAGAGCGTTCATACAGTCAAAGTTTAGAAGAATTCTTAGAAGGAAAAACTATTCTTGAGAGTCAACCTCTGAGTATCAAGATGGCTCTCAATCACTTCTGTAACCATGCTTGTGTTTTCTGTGCGCGGGACATTCGTTCATCTTGGCGTGCAGATAAATCCATGTGGGAACTACTAGAGAAGTATTTCAAAGGGTTGTATTCTGTATCCTTTTCAGGTGGAGAACCATTGATTTTCTTTGAAGCGGCTGAGGAGCAGTTGGCAAAAATTAGCGACTCTATTAAAGATGTTCACTTTGAAATTACGACGAATGGCTCCCTGCTGCTCAAGTGCGCCCCATTTTTATCGAAATTGGAACAATTGAGCCTTATTGTATCCTTCAATGCAGGAACACCAGAAACTTATGCTCGAGTTCATCGGAAAGACCACTTTGAGAGAGTATGCCAAGGCATCCAAAAGGTACAAGAAATGAGGGCTGGCAAGCTGACTCGGATTCGCATGAAGATGATATTGATGAAGTCTACATTCAGAGAAATTCCCGATTTCGCAAAAGTTGCTGCCAACCTGGGTGCTGATGAAGTCAAGTTTACGTCAGTACTTCTGTATAAAGATTCAGATATTGATGAATCTGAAGTCTTGTCTCTCTCAGATCCTGAGTGGTTTGAAGCCGAACAGTTGCTTAATAATGCTTGTCAGTATCTCAAAGAACGAGCCATTCCAATGAGGGTAGTAAAACCGGGTAATAAACGGGACGATTTTATCACCGTTTCAAAGGGTGTTTTTGATGACTTTGGGGAACGAGATATTGATGAAGATATGATGTAGATTTCCACTCTTCATCTGTGTTGCCATGTAGGTGAAATTTAAAACAACAGAGTGCAAGTAATATTGTAGAGGAAACCTAGAATGTCGGTAAACAAAATAACAGATCTAATCAAACAAGTAGAAGCCCTGAAAAAGCAGGTTGAAGCCTTAAAAAATAAAAGTGTAGAGCGTAGACAAAAGTATAGTGAATCTCGGAAGAAATTTCGTGCTGAATATAAGAGTAAATATAAGATTAAGCGCCAAGAAATCATCCAAGAAAATCGGGCGTTAAGAAAAGAACTACAGAAAGTTATACGGTATCAATATGGCAGTTTTACACCGGGTATTCAAAGTTGGCAGGAAAAATGGTCTAATAGTCCAGGCAAAAGAGTTTTGCTTTATGCCTTAAAAGACTACTCCGGTTCGTTTATGAAGTGGGCGATCGCCATTAATGAATTCACTCCTTATGCAGCTCGGTTAATTGCCTTTGGTAATCATCAATATGGCTACGATGTAGATTTAATTTTCCCTATGCCTAATTTGCTTGATTCAGATTTTCTAAAGTTAGCTGAAGAAGCAGATTTAATACATATAAAAGATGAGATAGGATTTTTTGAAGGCAGTAATCAACTACCTCCTGATCTATTTACACAATTTAATAAACCCCTTATTTTTACTCACTATGGAGGCAAGGCAAGGAAATTTCAAGACAACACAAGTTACCAAAATTATGTTGCAAGCTTTGCGGCCAGAATTGCGCTGACACCAGACCTATGCTATCCATGGTTTGATGGGTATTTTATTCCCCAGGGAATGGATACAGAAAAGTTTCAGTACTCTTGGAAAGACGGAAGACTTCTAGCTCATTCTCCATCTACATCCGCCAGAAAAGGAACTGATAATTTACTGAAAGCTATCCAGGACTTAGACATAGAGTTCGATTTAATCCACGGCGTTAGTCATCCAGAATGTCTTGCCAGAAAAAAGCTGTGTAATTTATTCTTCGATCAGGCTGGTCGGGAGGTTCCAGAAAAGCTTGGTATTGACGATGTGATTGGTTGGTATGGAAACTCAGCGTTAGAAGCTGCGGTTCATGGAATACCGACCATTGCACATCTTTCAGATGAAGCTTTTAAAGGTGCTAAAAGAGGTGGAAAAGATATTAAACACAAGTGTGCCATTATTAATACACCTTTGGATGCTGAAGGAATTCGAGAAACAATAAGTAAGTATTTTGAATTATCTTCTTTTGAAAGAAAAGAATTATCCCAAAAGACAAGAGCATGGGTTAAAGATTTCCATAGTTTTTCGGTTGTCGCTAAAGAGTTACAAGCTGTTTATGATCAAGTTCTCAAGTAAAGAGTTAAGCTCCCCCAGTTACTACAGCAACTTTGCCACGGAATTCGCTCACTAAAAATGCCTCCTCGCTAATAGGTATATTAAACACTAGTATTTTACTAATTTATAGGGAAACCCATAATTTTTTTTAGTGTATTGACTATATGGGCAATCAGTTGACTTTCCATCTCTGACCAAATCGGCAAACTCAATACTTCCCCAGCCAACAAATCGCTAACAGGATTTGCTTCATACTGTCCTTTATACACAGGCAACCGATCCTGTGGCACGGGATAATAGATCATCGTACTAATTCCCTGTTCCGCCAAATACTGCTGTACAGCATCACGTTTTCCCTCCAAAATCCTAATCGTATATTGGTGAAATACGTGTCCATCTGCCAACTCCGGTATCACAATTCCATCCACATTTGCTAATAACTCGTTATAAAGCTTCGCAACCCTGCGCCTCCCGTCATTCCAAGCATCAATATGGGGCAATTTCACTCGCAAAATCGCCGCTTGTAGCGTATCCAAACGCGAGTTATATCCCAATACTTCATTGTGGTACTTCTTCTTAGCCCCATGCACTCGCAGCATCCGGGCAACTTCTGCCACTTGGTCATTATTAGTAACAACTAAACCCCCATCCCCATACGCCCCCAAATTCTTCGAGGGGAAAAAGGAATACGCCCCGACATCACCAATTGTTCCGGTATGTTTGTTACTAATACCAGTACGAGTACTTTCCTGACAAGCACCATTACAATTAGAACAAGTTCCGTAATATTTAGCACCAAAAGACTGGGCACAATCTTCAACTACCTTTAAACCGTGTTCAGCGGCAATATCCATAATTTGCCCCATTGCTGCTGGATTACCGTACAGATGAACGGGTAAAATCGCTTTAGTTCGGGGCGTAATTTTCTCTTTAATCGCTTTCGGATTAATATTGAAACTATCCGCTTCAACATCTACAAATACTGGAATTGCCCCCACATTACTAATCGATTCTGCTGTCGCAAAGAAACTGAACGGGGTAGTAATGACCTCATCCCCTTCTCCAATTCCCAATGCCCTCAACCCAATTATTAACGCATCAGTTCCAGAATTAACACCAATAGCGTGCTTTACCCCCAAATAAGTGGCAACTTCCTGCTCAAACAGCTTAACATCTGGCCCCATGATAAACTGACCAGAATCTAGTACTCGTGCGATCGCATCCTGAATCTCTGCCTTAATGGCCTGATATTGGGGTTTTAAATCTAAAACGGGAATTTTTTTCTCACTCATAACACCCTTCTTACGTCCCCCTCTGACACTTGCTGATACTTCACACCCATTGAATCAACCGCATACCCATCAGCATCAAACTCTAGCACATCCCCATAAGCACTCATCCAACCCGTGATTGTTGCCGGAACTCCAGCGACTATAGCATAAGCAGGCACATCCTTCGTCACCACTGCCCCTGCTGCTACAAACGCACACTCATGTAACGTTACCCCGCAAACAATCGTGGCATTTGCCCCAATACTCGCCCCCCGCTTCACCCATGTTTTGAAGTAATGATCGCTAGTATTCCGAGGAAACTCACAACGCGGGGTTTTAATATTCGTAAATACCATACTTGGACCACAAAATACGTAATCCTCCAGAATCACTCCTTCGTAGAGGGAAACATTATTTTGAATCTTGCAATGATCGCCCACAATGACATTATTCGCCACTAAAACATTCTGTCCTATTGAACAATTGCGACCAATTTTAGCCTTGCTGAAAATATGACAGAAATGCCAAATCTTCGTCCCCGAACCAATCTCTGCCCCTTCATCCACATACGCCGACTCATGGACAAAATAATCAGCCACCCATCGCCTCCTGAGCTTTCTCTAAAATTTCTACCACAGCGACACCATTCCATCCATTTGAACGGGGTTGTTCTCGACTTTTTAAACAATCCAAAAAGTGTTCACATTCAAGTTTCAGCGGTTCCAACGCCGCCACTTCCACACCCTTACTCCCCTCATCCCGATTATTTAACTGACCATCTACACCCTTATCATGTACTGTAACCGTTTGTGAAACTTCATCGTAAACCAGCATTTGTTCGCTGGCAATCACCACCGTACTGCGTTGTAACAAAGGCCAATACCAAGAACAATGTAGGTGTGCTGTTTTCCCCCCTTCAAATTGCAAATCCACATGGACATTATCCTCAATTCCGGGTTGTAACATGGCGTGTCCTTGGGCTTGTACCTGCTGAATTTTAGGATTTCGCAATAAATCCAATACCACGGAAACATCATGAGGTGCAAACGACCACCAAACATTTTCCTCTTTACGAACCTTACCCAATTTTACTCGTTGAGTTGCCACATGTAGCACTTCTCCCGCTTTTCCACTGGCTAAATACTCCCGCATCCAGCTAATAGCGGGTTGATAAAGTAATAAATGACCTACCATCAAAATACGGCACTGTTTATCAGCGTATTCTGCTAACTGTCGCGCTTCCTCAGTCCGTAATGTTATCGGCTTTTCGACAAATACATCTTTCCCTGATTCTAAAGCCGCGATCGCCATTTGATAATGGGTTGGTGCAGGTGTTGCCAATACTACCGCCTGAACGTCACTGTTCAAAACATCCTGATACTCGCTATAAGTCGGCACATCGGGATAAGTCATTTCCACTTTAGATCGCAGTTCAGCATTCACTTCTGCTACCCCTGCTAGCGCCCCCAGATCGTAAAAATTACGAACTAGATTCTTGCCCCAATTTCCAGCCCCAACTACAATTACCTGACTCATTCGATTTTGGATTTGCGATTTTGGATTTTGGATTATTTTGATATCTTAGATTATTGGGAGGACGGACAGGATGCCCATCCCACAATACAATAATCTTCTTGTGAGGTAGGCATCTTGTTTGCCCAATACTCATCCCACAATACAATAATTTTATTGTGAAGTAGACATCTTGTCTGCCCTATAAAACACAAGCTTGAGAATCGTGCAAAATTTAAGATCATCTTCACTCTTGAATTCGAGTGTATATTTTAATCCCAAATTGGTACGATCACAATAACGTTACCTTTTCTTGATTGCAGTTCAACTTTCGAGTTACTCCCCGCGTATCCAAAACGGCTTTGCTTTTCTCAACCAGGTTAATATAATCAATCTGGCTATGATCGGTGGCAATAATAACCAAATCCGCAGTAACTAACACTTCATCAATTAAATCAACGGACTTAAAGGTCTGTCCTGCCACTTGAATTTCAGACACATAAGGGTCATGGTAAGCAACATTCACTTTATCATTCAACAGGCAGTTAATCACCGCAATTGAAGGAGATTCTCGCCAGTCATCCAAATCTTTTTTATAAGCCACTCCAATCACTAACACTTTAGCTTTCGCCGGAGCAACCCCTAAATTATTCAGAACTCGCCATACTTTTTCCCGCACAAACTCTGGCATTCGGCGGTTAATTTCACCCGCTAAGGCAATAAAACGGGTTTCAAAATTAAATTCTTTGGCTTTCCATTCTAAGTAATGAGGGTCTAAGGGAATGCAATGACCTCCTACCCCTGGTCCTGGATAAAATGGCATAATCCCAAAGGGTTTAGTATTGGCGGCATCTAATACTTCCCAAACATTGAGATTCATGCGATCGCACAACAAGGCTAATTCATTCACCAGAGCAATATTAACTGCCCGAAACGTATTTTCAAATACCTTAACCAACTCCGCTGCTTTGGCACTACTCACGGGCACTACTTGCTCAATTGTCTGCTCATAAAATAATATGGCAACATCTCGTGAATAAGCATCAGACGCACCGACAACCTTACTGGTATTCTTAGTAGTATAACGCTGATTTCCAGGGTCTACTCGTTCCGGAGAATGGGCTAAAAAGAAATCCTGACCTTGCTTTAAACCGCTGGTTTGTTCTAACAAGGGACGCATAATTTCATCCGTTGTCCCTGGATAGGTCGTTGATTCCAGTGTTACAAGTTGTCCAGGTCTAAGATACTTAGCAATCTCTTGAGTCACGTTCTCAACGTAACTTAAATTTGGAGTCAGATTCTTCGTTAAAGGAGTAGGAACACAGATCACAATCACATCCATCTCTGGGATGCGATCAAAACCTAAAATGGCTTGCAGCTTTCCGCTGCTGATCACCGCTTTTAAATCCTCATCCTTGATATCTGTGATATAGTTTTGAGCGGCATTAACGCTTTCAACTCTCTGGGGATTTTGTTCAATGCCTAGCACCCGATAGCCAACCTTGGCTTTTTCCACGGCAAAGGGCAAACCGACATATCCAAGACCGACAACACCGACAATGGCGGTACGGCTTTTAATTTTCTCTTGCAGGTGCATTAAGGCTTGAGGTTGATCGATCATCCGTTTCAGTACCACCTAACTCTAGTCAAGACTAATCAATAGTCATCGGGCATTATTTGGAATATACCTGGACTATACCCCAATCGTTCCCGTTTTCTTTCACCCATGAAAATTTTAATGATTTCAACCCTGAATCTCAGTAAGCCGAATGGAGGGACAGCTCATTTTACTTCAATTGCCCAGGGATTTCGTAAATATGGTCATACTGTCGATGCGATCATCCCCGACTTTGGTGACGATCGCGCTGCTCATGAATTAGCCAGCCAGTCTTTTGATACTATTACATTTTCTAGCAATAATTTCAGCCGCTTCCTGCCCTTGAGCAAAACGAGTATTAACAGTTTAGCTCAATTTTTTCAAACTTTAACATTAAATATCAATTCTTATGATTGGGTTTATGTGCGTAGCAATATTTTATCATGCTTAATAGCCCTAGCTCTTAGACTCAAAGGAATCAAAACTATTATTACCGAACATAATGGGTGGTTTTCTGAAGAATTAAGTATGATGGGTGTCCCTTTTATTTTTAAAAGGCTTCTAAATTTCGTGCAAGTTCTGGATGCTAGCCTAGCAAGGCAAGTAAGAGTTGTAGTTCCTGGAATTCAAGAAAAATTAATAGATTGTGGAATTTCCAAAGATAAAATAACAATTATTGGCAACGGCACCAATCTTGACTTATTCTATCCAATAGACAGAGAAATAGCTTTAACTAAAATTGGGTTAGACCCTAATTATTTTTATTTAGGATTCATTGGCGATTTGGAACTCTGGCAAGGCGTGGAAACAGCAATTGAAGCCATACCTATCATTTGCCAACAGTATCCCAACACCCGTTTGCTCATTATTGGAGAAGGTCGGCAACTTGAACCCTTAAAGAAAAAATATAGCGATCGCGCCTCTATTCAATTTCTAGGGTCTGTCCCTTATCGAGAATCTAACCTCTATATTAACAGCTTTGATATTGCCTTGTTACCCAAATGTGGTCTTTCAACAATTGGATTTTCTCCGATTAAGCTGTATGCCTATGCGGCTGCGGGTAGGGCGATCCTCGCGTCTAACATCCGAGGAATTAGTGAGTTAGAAGCAGCAAGTTTCGTCGTTTTACATCAACCGAGTAACCCTCAAGATTTAGCCCAAAAAGCGATTAAAATGATGTCCGATAGAGATTATCTTAACAAAATGGGAGCGGCAGCGCGGCACTATGCAGAACGGCATTTTTCCTGGGAACTGGTGGCAAAGAAAATTTTAGACGCAATGCCAGAAATTGATTAATTAAATAGGCTTCATACTCAAGGAACGTGAGTTCGACGGAGGTTTGAAATGCTTGTCATTTCGTGACAACTCCTACACCAACTGAGTACAGTATGGTGTAGGCTTCTCAGCGACTCCTGTTATTACATAGGACATTGACTGAGCTTTAAGAACGGGTTGCCCCACCGCTCTATTTTTGATGTTGATAGCTGCATTATGGTCGCGATCTAGTTCACATCCACAGGAGCAACTATGCCAACGTTGATGTAGCTTTTTGGGTACTTTCTCGCCGCAATTAGAGCAATCTTGTGAGGTGTTATGGGCGCTGACTGGGATAACCAACAAACCAGCATTTACGGCTTTGTTTGTCAGTATCGACAGAAAGCTTGACCACCCAGCATCCAACACAGATTTAGCCAATCGTGTACGAGCAAGACCTTTGACGTTCAAGTCCTCATGTGCAACTACGTCATGTTTTGACAACAGCCAATTCGCTGTTTTGAAATGAAAATCCTTGCGTTTATCTGCAACTTTCTTATGCTGTAACCCTAGTTGTTTGATGGCTTCAAGCCGGCTATTGCTCCCTTTTTTGCGACGAGATACCCGTTTTTGGATGACTCGTAAACGTTTTTGGGCTTTCCGGTAATGTTGAGGGATAGCAACGGTTTCACCTTCAGAGGTCGTCAAAAATTCCTTCAACCCAACATCAATTCCAGTAATCGAATTGGGATTGAAGTCTGGCTTAATTTCAGGAACCGTCTTATCTTCCAGCGAGAGAGTGAGATAGTAGCCGTCAGCTTTCTTGGTGACAGATGCCGTTTTAATCTTGAATCCGTCAGGGATAGGGCGATGTAAAACAACCTTAACCTTGCCGAACATGGGAAGGTTAATCAAATTGCCTTGCAAGCACCCATCTTTCATTTGAGGGTAAGTGAAAGTGCGATAACGGTTCCGAGGTTTAAACCTTGGTTTGCCGCTTCGCTTACCGTTACTGTCTCCCTTAAGGAAACGCTCAAACGTTACCTTGACTTGCTTGACTACATCCTGAAGGACTTGAGAGTAAATCTCTCCATACCAAGGATGTGTCTTTTTGAGTTGAGGTAATGTCTTTTTTTGGGAATAGTAATCAGGATTGTCACGCCGTTCGGGTAAGTGACACACCAGGGGGCAAGCGTTAATAGGAGAACGATTTTGCTCATACCAGTTAAATCTATCAGCCAACAAGTAATTGTACTGACTGCACAGCATGGCTAACCATCTGTCTAGCTCAACATTTTGCTGTTTCGTTGGTTGTAATCGGTACTGGTAAGCGGTTCTCATTGCTTGCCTCAATAGAATTCCATGTTAACCTGATTGTGTTCGCAACGGCAACGCAAAATGAAAGACAAGAACCTTCATATTCGGCTATCACAGAAGCGACTTAATAAGCTCAGGGCAATTGCTGTAGAGCGAGAGAAAACCATCACTCAGATGGTGGAAGAGTGGATTGATCGACTATCGAGTAAATCTATTGATTGACTCCGTGCCTACGTCAATCCGCCTATCCATCTCACGCCAATTCGAGTACAAATATGGCGTGGGGCTTCCGGCGTTTAGCTAAAGTACTATAGCAGAGGGCAGAAGGCTTTTATGCAGAGGGCAGAAGGTAAAAGCCTATAAAATCAATAGTTTCAGCAATTAAGGATGTCCTAACCTCAATGCGTAGTGCTATAGCGCTCTTCTGTCACTCTCGGAAAATTATGCTCAAAGCAAAAGCCTGAGAGCTTTACCACATAATGATTTGAGCGGTGAGTTTCTATCAGAAACTCAAAAATGTAGGTTGATTGGGCAAACTCCCGTCCTCTCAGGGTTACAGCGTTTGCGATCACCCAGAGTGACAGAAGAGCGATAGAATCTAAATCAATTTTAATCCCCTGACCAAATTAATACTTCACCATTCTGACCCCCAGCAGCTAAAAGATGACCTTGGGGATGCCAAGCAAGACGGGAAAAACCATGAGGCGCACCCTCTAAAATTTGGGCGACTTCTGAGGCATTTTGCCACAGACAGACATAACCATCATCAGAAGCGGAAGCAAGGAGGAATGTATTCGGTTGAAAAGCGATCGCTTGCACCGTTCCTTCATGAAGATCCAATACCCTTGCTTCCCATCCTGCTGACTCATCAGTCTGCTTTTCCCACACGGTAATACTATTACCACAGGCAGCCGCTAACAAAGGGGCATTACTAGAAGTCAATAACCCAGACCAGTTAACTGCCCGAATTTTACCGGGAAAACCACGCATAATCCACGGATCAGGGTTATTCCATGCCATCACAACCAGAGTGCGATCCAAGTTCCCAGCGGCGAGATAATGACCATCCGGCGACCAAGCGATCGCTAGACTAGCCGCCCGAATATCCAGATTATAGGGAGTATCCTGCCAATTTTGAGCATTCCACACCTTAACCCCCCGATGACCACAAACCGCTAAATACTGGCCATTTGGACACCACTGAATACCGAGTACCGAAGACGCTTCAAAATTTAAGGTTGCCGTAATCTCATCGTGATCCGCATCCCAAATTTGCAGGGAACGTCCTAAACTATAAGCGAGTTGGTTGTGGATCGGACTCCACGCTAAGTGTTCAATCCAAGCTTTAGAGGATGTAGGGTGTAGAGTGTGGGGTGTAGTTAGGTTCGTTGAGGATAAGTTCCAGATTTTGACCTGTCCATCCTCTCCTCCAGCCGCCAGAAATTGTCCGTCGGGGGAAAAAGCAATGCTATGGATGGATACACTCGTGGCAGTTTGTAAGGGTGTCAGAGGGTTTGACTTCCACCGTACAACCTCACCTGCGGCGGAACTTGCGGCTAGAGTCGTATCCGTTGATGACCAGGTAACGTCTGTGACATAATCCGATAGCGTTCCTTGCCATTGCAGGTTAAGTAAGTTTTTGAACCCCAGATTTAAGCCAAACATTAGAAGGCAGGAGGTAGACCCCGCATTTGGCGGATAGCATTGATACAAATACCACAGTCGCAGCCAAAGAGTGCGATCGCGGCATCACTCTCTTCTTCCGTAAACTGTATCATTGGGGTTTCTTCAGCACTATTCGAGCTAACTGCTTTAACTTCAGTAGAATTGCTAGTACTGGCAATTTGAGTTGTTTGTGATAACCGGGCACAGGTTAAACGAACCCCATAAGGATTTACGGTACAGGATTGAGGATTAGTCGTCGAGGGTATTGATTCTGCGGCGTGGGCTGGGTTAACCGTTAGTAACACAGACAACATTGAGCCGAAAACGGTAGGACTCGAAAGAAAAATTAGGGCTAGCTTCTTGTTCATGACTCACAAATGGAAAGCTGTTTAAATAGATAGAATAGCCGATTTAGGGATTCTCTTCAAATGCAGCTTTTACTGTGTACAGGCAAAAGAGCTATTTTTCAGCAATGTTCGCTAATTTTGGGGTTGAAGGAGTTCTGTCAGCCGCTAGCAGCCTGATAGGTTCAAGCAAAAACGAAAAGATCGGCATGAGTTAGAGCTAAACCTGTTGATAATTGGGCAATTTGAATTTGTGCAGATGAGTCTGTGCCATCGATATCAAAAAATAGCGCTCCAGTATTGGAGTTGTAAATGAAGCGATCGCTATTATCTCTAGCCCTTGAACCAATACGAAACTGAGCCGATGTAATTTCCTCCCTTGGGGTTAACCCCCCACCCAAACCCGAACTGGAAACATAGATAGTATCGTCACTGACTACAAAGTCAGTGATAGTATCAATTCCCTCTGAGGTTTGATAGAAGTAAAAATGGTCATTACCCGTTTCACCAGTTAATTGATCTGCCCCTTCACCACCAATAAGTTGGTCATTACCGGAATTACCGATGAGAATGTCATTGTCATCCCCACCTCTAAGTTGATCATCGCCGCCATAACCTTTGAGAGTATCTTGTCCGTCTGAGCCTCTGAGAGTGTTGTTTCGACTGTTACCTTTGATTAGGTTATCGAGGTTATTCCCTGTACCATTAATATTCCTTCGCCCGGTTAAAAAGAGGTTTGGGATATCGGCTGGTGTGGTGGTGCTAACATCCGACTGCCAAGTATCGAGCCTGGCTAATAAGAGTTTAGCTGGTTGGCCTGACCCTTGATTTCCTCGAAGACCAGAGTTAAACCAAGCTACATAATTACCGGAGATTTGCGGGCTATAGTCGTCAGTGTTATTGTTGGTGAGTAGGATAGTCTTGCTGCCGTTGTACAGGAATATTTCATAACCATTCTGAGTGTCGTTATACCAGACAATTTTGTTACCCGATACTTGATGACCCAAGTTGCTCTCGTGCATATTGGTGGCAAGTCGAATGGTACGGCTACCGTCGTAAAGAAATATGGTTGCGCCATCGTCCCCAAAGTAACTCCAGACAACGTTGTTACCCGCTATTTTGAGACGATTGGGATTAAAGTCTATATGATCATTAGGCAGTTGGATAGTCTTAGTACCGTCGTAAAGATATTTGTAATAGGGATCTGCCCAAGCCACCTTGTTACCAGAGATGTCGAAATCTAAAGAAGAATCACAATTACCAAGTTTGATAGTATCAGTGCCGTTGTAAAGATATAGTTCATCATGTGGGTCATCATCTTTCTGGCTCAACCAGGCGACATTATTACCGGAGATTTGAGGAGCATAGTCTCTGCTCGTATTATTGGTGAGCTGGATTGTTTTACTACCGTCGTATAGGTAGATTTCATCGTCATTGCCGTCATAGCCATACCACACCACATTATTACCTGATATTTGGGGAGCGTAGTCGTTAGTGCGATTATTGGTCAGTTGGATAGTGCGGCTACCGTTGTAGAGCATTATTTCATAATCACTATTGCTACTGGTCTGGGAATGAAAAACAACCTTATTTCCAGAGATAGCAGGAAACGTATGGATTGGGCTTTGGCTCTGTGAGTTAATAGTGGTGTAGCGATTACGGCTCCCATCGTACAATGTGATTCCGTCCCAATCACGAAAGTCCTGCCACGCGATCTTGTTACCAGACATGGCCAAGTTCACGTGTAGGCGATTGCTTGGATTATGATCAAGGTCGTAAAGGGACGGTCCATTATCGGCGACTTCAGTAATTAAATAGCCACTCGACTGTTCCACCTCAATGGGTTTCCCTCCCATTACAATTGTGGTTTTATCATCCTCACTCCGCAGTAATTGCCACTGTTTGGTACTTAAATTTACCCCTTGTACTAACGCCGAAAAGATTGCCCCTTCATCTCCTGGTGTATCCTGATTACCGTTGAAGTATTGGTCAAGATAATGACCAATTTCTTCCACAATAACGCTAGCTATTGCCTCTGGCTGGTGGGCGTAAGCTTCTAAGTAATCTGTTGATAAATAAATCCTGTTTGTAGTAGTTGCATAAGCTCCCTTCGCTCCCTGTAGCGTTGTACCACTGACAACCTCAATAGTGGGTAATTTTTCAAACTCTCCGGCTGCCCACTCTTGCCTTAAGGCTTCAACAGATGGGCTTGACTTGACACTAAATGATTGATTCAGGATGTCGAAAAATTGAGGACTTTTAGCTATAGTTTGCAGCCAGTTTTGGGATAATAAAAGGCTGTGATCCAAAGCAAGATAATTAATAGCCATATATCCTCCTAATGGCTTAAATATTTGTATTTGTAAGATAAAATTAAATTTGTATAGTATATAAATATTCTAAGCCGAAATTCAATGTTTTGGGAATAAGAACGATTTATTTAACATTAAATAATCTTTTTAAAACAAAGAAAACTTACAGAAATAATTTCTCAGGTTACTAACCGTTAAACTGAAAATTTTCTAGTATTGACTCTGAACTACTTAAGATGGCAGATACATTACTTTATAAAAATTCACAGTAAGCACTCAAAAGAAGCGATCGCCTCACATCTGATAACGTGCGATCGCCTCTTTCTACTGACTGATTCTACTACTTGCCCTTCACTTGGGTTTTCGCTTGCTCTAGTGCAATTTCTTTTAGCGCTTGATAGGAGTTGGAGTTGGAAGAACCCTCAATCGCTTTAACAGCCAAATCCTGAACTTGTTTCAGCGCCGCATCCAATTGTTGAGAAAGGGATTGAATTCGGGTTTCCTGATTTTGAATGGTTTGTTCTAGGGATTGAATCCTCAATTCATAGAAACGTTTTTGTCCTTCTATTTCTTTATTTTGCAAATCAGCCTTAACTTTAACTTGGGAATTAGCAATCCCTTTCCCTTCTTCTTTGGCTTTTTTTACCGCTGCTTCTTTCTCTTTCTCAAACGCTTCTACTTTCGTTTTGAGTTCTTCAAATTTCTGCTCTCGTTCTGCAATCCCTTTTTCTCGTTCATCCCACTGTTTTTGCTGCGCTTGATGGGATTCTTCCAATTGTTTGTATAAGCTTTTTTGCCTCTGATCGTAGGCATCTTGATCTAAACTACGTCGCAATTCCAAATCATAGTTGTACTCTTCTGCATCCCGCTGTTTATTTTTACTGTGCTGTTCGTTTCGTTCTTTAATTGCACGCTGATGTTCTTCTTGTTCTTTTTGCCATGCTTTTCTCAAATCCTGAATTTCTTGCTCTAAGGCTTCCCGTTGTTGGCTAATTTCTTCCTCAAACGCTTTGGAGTTATCTTCGTAAGATTGGATTAAGTGATCGAGTGTCTCTTCATCTATTTCTGCTAAATCATGCAAGTCTTGTAACTGTTGGCTTTCTTCGGTTACGGAACGTTGTAATTCTTGTAATTTAGCAGCTTCGGAGGTGAGTTTCTCTGATAATTCATTGATTGCGCTGCCAAACCCCAATTGGAGTTTAGTTAAGCTCTCAATTGTATCCATCATTTTATCTCGGCTAACAGGTGGCTGGCTCATTGATTTTACGGGTTGTTGACGATTAGAATCAGAAGCGGCAGGGGGTTGGTCTTTTGTTTCTTTTTGAAGTTGTTTGAGTTGAGATTCTAAACTTTTTCGCTCTTTGAGTAATTCTTCATACTCTTCCAGAATCTGGGCTTTAGTATTTTTGTCAGTCAGCTTTTTTGCCGTCATAATAAACCTCTCAGTGCTTATGTGTCATTTTTGGGTTTGTCAGTGGTCATTAGTGATGAGTTATCCTTAACAACTAACAACCAACAACAATTTAGCTTTTAGCTTTTTCTTGAGAGTTAATGCTTGAAGAACTATCAAACGCTCTCATCGCCAGAGACTGGGATTGCTTGATGGTTTCTTGGAGTTGAGTATAAAGCTGTTCGATTTGTTGGGTTTGATTTTGGATTTTTTCATCTAGAGACTGGATCTTAAATTCATAGCCTTGTTTGGTAGACTCCCACTCTTTCTCTAGTAAATCCGCCTTGACCTTAGCCTCTTGATGAACTTCTTTAATGGCTTCTTCTCTGGCTTTTTTCACAGCTTCCTCTAATTCCGTGGGGAAAGATTCAACTTTTTGTTGATACTCTTCAAAGAGAGGCTGACGATCTTGAAGAATTTTTTCTCGCTCAGACCATTGTTTTTCTTTTTCTTGATTTGCTTCTTGCAGTTCTCGTTCCTGATTGCGTTTTAGCTGTTCGTACTCATCCGTTTCAATTTTACGTTCGCGTTGTAATTCGTATTGATAATCAGCTTCTTTTTGTTGCCGTTCTTTAGTTAATAGTTCAGTTTGTTCTTCAATAGCACTTTCAAACTCTTCTTGTTCTCTTTCCCACTGTTTGTGTTTTTCGGATTGGTCTTTTTCGATAGTTTCTCGTTGAGTAGCCGTATTTTGCTCCAGGGTTTTGAGTTTTTCCTGGTGTTCCTGAGTGAGAATATGTAGGGTATCAGCAACGACTCGAATTTTCTGAAGGGCTTTTAAGTGATCGGTTTCAACGTTAATTGCTGTTTTTAATTCGTCTAGTTTGGATGCTTCTGTCGTTAATTTTTCAGACAATCCGTTGACAATAACTCCAAAGTCTAATTGGAGATCAGCTAATCCTTTGACAATGCTATCAATCGTATAAGTTGATGCAATGTCTAGAACTTGTTTGTTCTTGGCTTTTTCTGCCTCTTGTTCTTTGGTCGCTATCTTGGAATCAATTTTTTTTCTCTCTGTAAGGATTTGTTGAAAGGACTGAAAAATCTGTTCTTTGCTGTCTTTTATGCCAACCATGATTATGCTCCTTACATGATAGTCAACTGAATACTGGGTTACACAAAGATAACCTACTGTTCCCAATTCTCCAAACAGGCAAATTTGAGCGATATTGTTCGGATTTCTAATCGCCAAGGCGATAACTACAAACTCTCTTGAGAGGTCTTTTTTGAGTTTTAGTACAAATGTACTAAAACTAATATACTCAAACTTAAGGGCGATTGTCAAGCACTGAGCCTTAAAATGAATTTCAGGCTACAAACGAGAAGGAATAGGGCGTACTATGGCAAGCTATGAGAAAACGAATTGGGCTTGGCAGATACAGCAACTGCAACAGCAAGTAGGGGAATGGTGGGAACTGCAAGTTTCCCGATTTTCACCAGATACGCCTGATCTACCTAATCTATCTTGGCTGTCTTGGTTAGATTCTCCAATTGTGGGAATCGTTGCCAAAGCCATCTTTTGGCTAATCTTAGCCTTTCTTTTAAGCTGGATGGCTGTACAAATTATGCGGCTTTTGTCTCCCTACATTTCTTCTTTAAGAAATCAAATTAATGAGCAATCGAATAACTTAACCAAAACCCAAGTTAGAGAGTTGTCTGTTGCGGATTGGTTGGCGCGATCGCAAAAATTTCAACGCCAAGAGAACTACCGAGAAGCCTGTTTATGCTTGTATACAGCGATGTTACAACGGTTACATGACACCGGGATAATTCCCCATGAAGCCAGTCGTACTGATGGAGAATATCTACAATTAATTCAACAGCTATCTAAACCCAGCCCTTATCAAATTTTACTAATAACTCACCAGCAGTTATGTTTTAGTAATAGTGAAGCATCAAGCTCACTTTTTGAACAATGTCAACAAGCTTATCAAGAGATTGAAGCATGATGAAATTATCAAAGCGACGGTTAGGACTATTCGGAGCGATCGCCATTATAGTACTAATACTAATCACTCTAGTAGCAGCTCCTACTAACAAT
>DNGI01000053.1:27272-27837 GCA_003486645.1 Cyanobacteria bacterium UBA11370
CTACTAACAATAAGATCAATAGAGGTTCTACCTATAGCCGTGCCCCAGATGGATATGGTGCTTGGTACACCTTCATGTCAGAACGGGGAACTCCTATCCAGCGTTGGCAAAAACCGTTCAATGAATTAATTAATACTAACCCAACAAAACAGCCAATTACTTTGTTACGCGTCAACAGTAATTTGATAGATAAAAACGGGTATAGCGATGAAAAAGAGTGGGTTAAACGTGGTAATACCCTAGTAATTGTAGGTGTCCATCAGCCTGTGACAGACGCTCCCTTTAGTACCCTACAAAATAGCCCACAAGGGAGAGTTAAAATTGAAACCCGGAGGCGATATAAAACCCCTGAAAACCCAATTCTAAACGATCAATTTGGAGCCATTATTTGGCAAGAAACTATCGAAAACGGACAAATGATTTTCATTACCACCCCTCATCTAGCCGCCAATGCGTATCAAGACTTCCAGGCTAACTACGAATTACTCGCAGAAATTACCACCCAACCCCAAAAAAACAACCTAAAAAATTGGCAACAAACAAATAACACATCCGTTACATCCGT
>DNGI01000053.1:28079-41068 GCA_003486645.1 Cyanobacteria bacterium UBA11370
CGCTGCCACATCCGCTGCCAAAATTGACAATCAACTGTGGGTAGATGAATACATCCACGGTTATAAAGATACAGAAGTCATCAAGCGCGAAACCGGAGAAAATCTATTCAGTTATTTAGCGAAGAAACCCCTCTTTCCCGCCTTTCTTCAAGGACTTATTCTCCTACTCATTACCATCTGGGCTACGAGTCGTCGCTTTGGAAAACCGTTAACCTTAACACCACCCGTAGTTGATAACAGCGAAGCGTACATCCAAGCGTTAGGAGGTGTTTTACAAAAAGCAGGTAGAAGTGAATTTATTTTAGATGTTGTGGGTAAAGAAGAACAGTTAAAATTACAGAAAGCATTAGGATTAGGAGAGATTCCCCTTGATTATAACGTTCTAATCAATGCCTGGATTCAACAAACTGGTCGTCCTGCAACTGAACTAAAACAACTGCTGCAACAGCAAACTGGAAAACGCCGAATCAGTGACACTAACTTACTCAATTGGCTAGAAAAATGGAAAGAAATTCGTCATCATCTACCCTTTTAGTTAGAATTCATTAGTTAATGATTCTACCAACAACAAATAACCAACAACCAACAACCAACAACCAACAACCAACAACCAACAACCAACAACCAATGACAACCGATAACACCCTATTTACCCGCCTCAGCCAAACCCTTAGCAAAATAGTTGTAGGTCAATCGTCCCTAGTACAGCAATTATTAGTAGCACTACTAAGTGGCGGTCATGTCATTATTGAAGGAGTACCAGGAACGGGAAAAACCTTATTAGTCAAAGTCCTAGCCAGACTAGTACAAGCCGATTTTCGCCGGATTCAACTAACCCCAGATATCTTGCCATCCGATATTTTGGGAACGAATATTTTTGACCTGAATAGCCGAAATTTTACCCTTAAAAAAGGACCAGTTTTTACCGAAATTTTGTTAGCGGATGAAATTAATCGCACGCCTCCAAAAACCCAAGCTGCACTCCTAGAAGCGATGGAAGAACAGCAGGTAACGTTAGATGGTGAAAGTTTAACCCTACCCGAATTATTCTGGGTAATTGCTACTCAAAACTCCCTAGAATTCGAGGGGACTTATCCCCTACCAGAAGCCCAGTTAGACCGATTTTTATTTAAACTGGTGGTAAATTACCCGGATTTAGAGGCAGAAAAACAAATGTTGCTCAATAGTCAGAAAGGATTTCGGTCTAAACGCCTCGATTTAGTTCGTTTAAAACCTTTAACAACTGTAGAACAAATTATTAGTGCCCGTCAAGCTGTTCAAGCCGTTCAAGTTGAAGAAAAAGTGCTAGATTATTTACTAAATTTAGTCCAACGCACCCGAAAACATCCGGATTTAGCATTAGGTGCTTCTCCTAGATCCGCTGTAGCTTGGTTGCAAACAACTCAAGCGCAAGCTTGGCTTTCAGGACGTGATTATGTAACACCCGATGATGTAAAAGCAGTGGCACTTCCTCTATTACGTCATCGGCTAATTCTTAAACCAGAAGCACAACTCGATGGCTTACAAATTGATGCGATAATTGCCTCATTATTAAATCAGATATCAGTACCACGGTGAAAGATGAAAGATGAGGGATGAATCTACGTGATTAAATTGAAAATTTCTATACTAGAGTAGAAAATGGCTAAAACAGCAGCAATTCTTTATAAAAAAGACGGCTATAATACTAACAGTCAGCGACTGCTCGGTAGGCAATCAGCAAGTGAGGGATTTCTTAAAGCTTTAGTGCGCCACAGTAAAGCAGAGTGCCTTTATTGTTACACAGATACTAAGGCTGAATATACTGAGTTTTGCGAACAAATCCGTCCTTTAATTCAAGGTTCTCAGAACGTTCGCTGGATTCCTACTGATAATCCCCTAGCATTAGCTGAACCTGGTGTTTTGTACAAACCTGATCCAATTATTACCCAATTAGTTTGGCAACGACGTTATACAGATCCCCGAACTTATAGTATTTGTGGTGTAACTCATACTTTGGCAAGTAAAGAAGTCATGCAAAGTATTGGTGACTTGTTAATTGCACCAGTACAGCCTTGGGATGCTATTATTTGTACTTCTCAAGTTGTAAAAACTCTAATTGAACGCATTTTTGAAACTTGGGGAGATTATTTAGCGCAGCGCATTGGATCTAAACCTGAACCGAAACTAAGTTTACCTGTTATTCCTTTGGGAGTCGATTGTGATGCGTTTCCTCAAGGTCAAATTGCCAAAGATATTCGTAACCGATTTCGGCAACAATTAGGGATTAATTCTAATGATATTGTCGTATTATTTGTAGGTAGGCTAATCTTTCATGCTAAAGCTCATCCTGTACCCATGTATTTAGCCTTAGAACGCGCCGCCAAAGCCACTAATACAAAAGTTCATTTAATTCAGGCAGGATGGTTTGAAGATCAGCAGCAGGAATTAGCCTTCAAAAACGCAACTTCCCTATTTTGTCCGAGTGTAAACAGCATTTTTCTGGATGGTCGTCAAGCCGCAATTCGTCAAGGGATATGGTCTGTCGGAGATATTTTTATTTCTTTAGCTGATAACATTCAAGAAACGTTTGGTTTAACTCCAATTGAAGCAATGGCAGCGGGTTTACCTGTGATTGTTTCAGATTGGAATGGTTATCAAGAAACAGTCCGTCATGAAGTCGATGGGTTCCGAATTCCTACCCTTTTCCCACCCCCAGAGTGCGGATTGGATTTTGCAGCGAATTATTATGACGATAGCTTGAATTACAGTACTTATATTGGTCATGTTTCGCTGATGAGTGCTGTCGATGTAGAGGCTTGTACTCAAGCTTTGATTACTTTAATTACTAATCCAGAATTGCGGCAAAAGATGGGAGAAAATGGTCGGCAATGGACTCGTCAAATGTATGATTGGTCAGTGGTAATTCGTGCCTACGAAGCGCTTTGGCAAGAACTAGCAGAACTCCGAAGTAATTCTGAAACGACCACACCCTTAACCCCAGGTACACCCCCTTATCCCCTTTGTGATGACCCTTGCCGAGTTTTTGCCCACTATCCTACTCAAATCTTAAATCAAAACCAAGTGCTAAGTCTCGGTTCGATGGCTGCACCTGAAAAGTTAGAGGGAATTCGGACAGTTTGGATGACTAATTTTGGGGCGAATAAACGTTCATCTACTGAGGTGATTAATGAGGTAGTTGACGCGATCGCAACCGCAGGTTCTCTCTCTGTTGGCGAAATTATACGCCGTTATGCTAACTCCGACGTTACTGTTAGTAACTATCTGTATCGCACTTTAGTGTATCTGATTAAATTTGATGTCCTTCGACTTAATTAATGGGGTGTGGGATGTGGAGAAGTAACTGTTGAAGCGATAAAAGTGCTGCGATTGATAAAACAAAGCAATCAATGAAAAAAAAAGGATTTGACCCTAGAAAACCAAACCGTAAAGCTTATTACGATGTCTTGAATAGTGCCTTGTCAAAAATCAGCCGCATAAAAGATACCAAACAACAGCAAAAAGTAGTGCATCGGCTATTGGAAGATAATTTAGATAAGCTGGATGATAATTTTCCTCAAATGTTGCGAAGTTGGGCAAGGGGTAAACTGTCAACACTGGAACGAGAGGAAGCCAGAAGAATAGCTAGAAATCTTAATAATTTTTGCACCCATATAGCGCAGTTCCCAAAAATCAAACCAGAAACTAAGTGGGAGATTGTTATTACAGGATATGAAGAAGCTACCAAGGTGTTGACTTCCGAAAGCTCTCCTGATGAGTGGGCGAATATCCAAGATAGTTTGGGTAATGCTTACTATAGGCGTAGCGAGATTCAAGAAGACAAACAACAAGAACTAGACGATCTAGATTTAGCACTCACTCGCTATAAGGAGGCGTTGAGAAACACTTCTAAACAGAAGTTGTATGAGTGGGCGCAGACTAAACAGAATCTATGTTGTGTTTATTGCAAACTAGGAAAGACGGCGGAGGCAATTACTTGCTATAAACAAGTTCTAGAAGTCCACACCGAGGAAAAATTTCCCCATGATTGGGCACAGATACAACACAATCTAGGTCTTGCCTATAGCTACCAAAACAATATTGATGAAGCAATTGATTGTTTTAGGCTAGCGCTAAAAATCCTCACACCCACCGTATATCCTGAGCATTGCTTCCAAACGGGACGAGATTTTGGGAATGTGGCTTTCAAAGCTAACCGTTGGCAGGAAGCTATTGAGGGGTATGGTATAGCTATTGAAGCAGTTGAGCAGCAGCGCTACATTTGGGCTAAAACAGATTCCCAACGTCAAAAGATTCAGGAAGAAGCGATTCATGTTTACATCTGTATTGTCAAAGCCTGTATCAATAATGGTCAACTAACCAAAGCTATTGAATATGTTGAGCGCAGTAAAGCCCGTAACTTAGTAGAACACCTTACCTCCTTGAACCTTGACCCTAAAGGTGTTTCAAAAGATATTTGTAATCAATACAAGAGCCTACGCCAGAAACTCATTGCCAAACAACATCTGCTAGATATGGAAGTAGAGCTTAGGCAATCGAAAGCAAAGAATAGGGAATTAGACGAGAGCGATCGCACACAAATTAATCAATGGCAGCAACAGATAGACGAATTTCAGGAAAAGCTCAATTCATTAATTACCGAGGAAATTCAACCCCACGACTCCAGTTTCAGCCTTACACAACAGGTAAAATTAATCCTATTTCAGGAGATTCAGGCATTACTATCAGATGATAAAACTGCCCTGATCGAGTGGTACATCCTTGATGATATCTTCGTTGCCTTTATCATTACTCATCAAAGCCCTGGCATTACTGTTTGGCAATCTTCTCCAAAAGATTTAGAAGACTTTACATCATGGTGGAATGAATATTTGCAAGACTACGACTCTAGAAAAGACTCTAGAAAAGCTTGGCGAGATTGTCTAGCATCTCCTCCCAAACGCCTTGCTGAGATTTTACACCTGGATGAGATCCTCACTCATGTACCAGACACCTGCGATAGGATAACTCTAATTCCCCATCAGCGTCTGCACGTACTTCCTCTTCACGCTTTGCCTTTACCCAACGAGAAAGGCAAGTGCCTTTTAGATAAATTCCCTAGAGGTGTTAATTATGCTCCCAGTTGTCAAGTGTTGCAACGAGCCCAAGGTCGAAAACGGCCTGATTTGACCCACCTATTTGCTATTCAAAACCCCACAGAAGACCTTGACTACAGCGATATAGAAGTTCAAGCCATTAAGGAGTATTTCCATAGCAAACCCAGCCTGGTTCAAGGCGATGCCACAAAATCAGCTATTATTGACAACCAGCAACTCCAAACCGCCCACGTAGTCCACTTTTCGTGTCACGGGTACTTCAACTTTGAAAAGCCCCTACTCTCTGGATTACTTCTGGCTGATTGCGAGATTGTCAAAGAAAATGACCTATTTATCGATTTAACTAAATGCCTTACCCTAGCAGAGATATTTAATCTTGACCTCAGCCAATGTCGGCTTGTCACTCTCTCTGCTTGTGAAACAGGTTTTAGCGACATTCTATCCGTCACCGATGAGTACATCGGTTTCACCTATGCTTTCCTAGTGGCAGGCACTTCTAATGTTGTCTGTTCTCTGTGGAGAGTGAATGATTTATCGACAGCACTTTTAATGATTAAGTTCTATCAGAATCTCAAATCAGGCTTAACTGTCCCTGTTGCTCTCAACGCTGCTCAAACCTGGCTCCGGGATGCCACGACATCTGAATTACAAGCATGGGCAAGTCACTTAAAATTATCATCAGAGCTAACTCAACAGATTGAGCAGACCCTCGATTGGTTCGACTCCGACGAACAACCCTTCCAAGAACCCTACTACTGGGCAGCTTTCTGCGCTGTTGGACAGTAACCTTAACCTGTAGACGATCAATCTGAACATTACAGGGGCATCACCAGTCAACTTATACCAATTTCACATGAAGTTGCACAGAATAAGTAGCTTGAAGCCCTTACCAGACAAGGAAGTATTCTATACCGCCTCACATAAAATTGGTATTATAATCACAAATCCTTGCATCAAATGACCATTGACCCCCTGCTTCAATCTCTCCCCGTCCTTCTGGAAACCAAACCCGAACTGTTTTCTCCCGCCGATCTCCAAGACTTGCAGCAAACCTTAGTTCCTTTAGAGGATAATCCTCCAGAAAATGCCGAACAAATTCTCAAAGATTGGTGTAAGGCAAGACGACCTATCCGCGATGCTCTCAGAAACTTAGCAAGGGATCGCGAACTCAAAAAAGTCAAACCCTCCCAAGCCAATCAATCCACTCGCACCACCAACTTCTTCCAAGAATTGAGCCAGCAGGTTAAAGACAAACCCAAATCCGAGTCAAAAAAACCTGACTCAGACAAGAGCAATGGCTAGAAAAATCTACGCCCCCAACGTCCATTTATTTGCCTTTCACCTGAAAGACCGCGATACACCAAACCTACTCTGGGACAAATGCAACCACATTCTCTCTCAACGATTTGGCATTACCAAACCCCTCGAAATCGAAGAACAACCAGGCTATCGAGTTGACCTGCTCAAAGACAAAACCGACGATGATGTAGCTCTCCACTTTGAGAGTAAAATCTTCCCAAATGGCACACCCTTGCCCATTACCGGACTTGCCACACCTCTCCGCATTCACGATACCTACGTCCTCGCCCTCAACCTCCGCCGTCCCGAACTTGACCAAAATCAGAAGAAAACAAACCCCCTAGACCTAAACGTTCTCGAACTCCTCAACCCTTCTGGCTGCTTAATGCCCAGTGAAATCGGGAGTTCCCTCGGTCAAACCCTACTCCTAACCGTTTGGTACACCGAAGAAAAGCAGTGGTTGCCCTGGAAATCGCCGCAAAATCGCCAAGAACTCAGGAAACTGGCAGATAATTGCTTAAGAGAATTCATCCCGAATCAATATCCTTGCCCTGACTTTTATCGAGAAGGTCAACTATTCGGCAGTCCCATTTTTGAATACGGTGTTCCTACTCAAGAAAAAGACTACTGCCATATCCTAATTTGGGTCTTCTGTGAAACCGAAACCGACGGCAAATTTACCACCCACTATTCGACCTTCGTTAATCTGTTTTGTTATTTAAACAAAGTCGTCGCTGCCTTTCATCGCAGCCGCAAAGTTCATCATGTAGTTCGCCAAGAATATCAAGCCATCGAACCCTATATCAACAAAATCTTCCAGGGAATGCCCGTCGATAAACAACTCACACAAGACGAACTCAATCAATTCAAAGAATACCTAAAAGATATCCCTCAAAAATACTTATCCTACTCTCAATTAATCCGCGACCTAGACCACTATCGCCTAGACGTTGACATTAACGCCCAAAACTACAGGCGAGAACTCAACGATATTCAAAGCCAACTCCCAGCCGAAAACCTCAGCTTCCTATCCCACTTTTTTGATGACGACTACCGCCTCTTCACCGAACAAATTCAATCAGATTTAGCCTACTTCCAACACGGAACCGGATTACTCGAAAAAGCACTAACCGCCATCCAGGGACGAGTAGACATCGAACAAGCCGAGAGCGATCGCGCTTTGCAAAAAACGGTAGCTATTGTGGGTTTTAGTTTAGCTGGAGCAGGAATTGGTGCTACCCTTGCTCCTTATGTAATTCCCACAGAACCACGACAGCCTATCTTACCGCCATTTTCGACTAACCATCTCCATCCCTTTACTCAATCATTACTTTTAAGCTTAGGTCTTGGTTTTACATTTGCAGTCATTACCCAAGGAGTCACGAGTGTCATGCAAAATAGAGGTGTAATTGCAGGGCGCATTACGAAGCTGATTCGGGGTGGGAGTAAAATTTGAGATGTGAAACTAGTGCAGCGTGGCGGAAATAACTATTCAAATGATTCCTTCTCAACGTGTTTACTTATTATTAGCCCTAGGAATAGCGATCGCTCTCCTACTCGCGATCCTCATTAACCAGCAGGTTAGTATCATCGGAACTCTGTTGTTTGATGCCATTATTTTAGGTCTAGCGATTTGGGATGCACAACGAGTGAAGTCTCACCGAGTCCAAGTAAACCGCTATCCCTTACATCGATTATCCATAGGACGAGGTAATCCGGTTATACTTTCAGTACAATCGGGCAATCATAGCGCTAAAATTCAATTACGTGACTATTATCCTTTAGACTTTGAAGTCTCTACGCCTACCCTACAAACAACACTCAATCCTAACAGTAACCAAGAACTTACTTATACAATTCATCCCGATAGTCGCGGGGAATTTTTGTGGGGAGATATTCAAGTCCGACAGTTGAGTCCTTGGGGTTTAGCATGGCATGATTGGAAAATTCCAGCGAGTGAAAAAGTAGCGGTTTATCCCGACTTAATCGGATTGCGATCGCTTTCTATTCGCCTCGCTTTGGAAAATACAGGAACAATGCGTCAATCTCGTCGCTTAGGTACGGGTACAGAATTCAGCGAATTACGAGAGTATGGAATTGGGGATGATACTCGTTTAATTGATTGGAAAGCGACAGCACGGCGATCGCGTCCACTAGTGCGGGTATTGGAACCTGAAAAGGAACAAACTCTTATTATTTTACTCGATAGAGGACGCTTAATGACTGCACAAGTCCAGGGACTAAAGCGATTTGATTGGGGATTAAATGCTACACTATCTCTGGCATTAGCGGGCTTAAATCGGGGGGATAAAGTAGGAGTTGGTGTGTTTGAGCGGGAAGTAATAAACTGGATTCCACCAGAACGAGGTCAACATCAGTTACCCAAGTTAATTGAACGTCTCACTCCCATGCAACCCGTATTGTTAGAACCTGATTATTTTGGTGCTGTTACTAAACTGGTTAATCAACAAACTCGTCGTGCTTTAGTGGTGTTAATTACTGATATTGTAGATGTTACTGCTTCTGCGGAATTACTGGCTGCATTAGGACGACTAACACCTCGTTATTTACCCTTTTGTGTCACCCTCCGCGATCCTCAAGTAGATCGACTTGCTCACACACCCACTGAAGAAGTTGAATCAACTTATACTCGTGCTGTTGCTTTAGATTTAATGGCTCAACGTCAAGTTGCTTTTGCTCAGTTGAAACAGAAAGGAGCGTTAGTTTTAGATGCACCCGCGAATCAGATTAGTGAACAATTAGTAGACAGATACTTGCAACTTAAAGCACGAAATTTACTATAATTTTTTGAGTTAAATCCAATGCAACCTCTAACTATTGGTAATATTATTACTGTTGGTCTTCAACTCTATCGCTCTCATCTAAAACTGTATTTAAAGCTTTCTCTTATTGCCCATTTGTGGTTATTAATTCCTATCTATGGCTGGGCTAAATTCTTTGCTACTTCTGCCCTAATATCACGTTTAGCATTTAGTAACTTAATCCCAGAACGGGAAAGCTTTAATGCAGCTAAAACTCAGACATACCGTAAACTGTGGAGTTTTTTAATAGTCGGTATTTTAGTGATACTAATCCCCCTGCTTTTCTCCTTTATAGGGGTAATTTTATTTTCGATTATTTTTGGCTTAATCTATGGTATAGTTCATGTTGTTTCGGGCTTATCATTACCCGCGCCACCAAACTCAAATAATCCTTTTGCCGATCCCGTTTCAGCGGCAATATTTCTGCCATTAGGAGTGTTAATATACTTGAGTCCTCTCTGGTTTTATTCGCGGTTGTTTATTACTGATTTAACGTTAGGAATAGACACTAATAACAATCCCTTTAAGGGGATTAAGCAAAGCTGGAAATTGACCAAGGGTTATAGAATTCGCTTAGTAGCCATTATCTTAATATCTTTTTCAATCACCTTTCCTGTACTACTGATTATTTGGCAGGGTTTGAGCCGTATCTTATCATTATTATCCTATAATTTTTTACGACTCTATGTTGCCGAGCAGTCAATTAGACTCACCTTAATATTGATAATCTTAAGCTTACTAACAGGAATAGTCATCATGCCCTTTTGGCAAGCTATCAAAGCTGTTACCTATTATGACCTACGCTGTCGCCGAGAAAGTTTAGATTTAAAGATACGGGATCAGTTATGACTATTATCCAGTTCTTTGCGACTGCAATATAACACCAAAAGTGTAAACAATGCTGTACCAGTCATATATTTTAGCGGTTCGGGAACCAGAGGACTAGGCGAGAAAAAGCCTTCAATCGTACCCGCAATAATCAGCATGGGTATAATTCCAAAGACTAACTGTGCCGCTTGAGAACCATAGATTTTCATCGCATCGACACGGCGATATTTTCCCGGAAATAAAATCCCTTTAGCAATGAGTAAACCAGCACCCCCCGCTAAAAAAATCGCGGGTAATTCTAAAGAACCATGAGGAAAAACAAATGCCCAAAATGGATATGCTAAATTATTTTGACCAACCAATGTTGCGATCGCGCCGATATGCAATCCGTTATATACCAACAGAAATACTGTATAAATACCACCCGTTATTCCACCCGCAACAGCACCAAAAGAAACCTTAATATTATTAATCATAATACTGCTAGAGGCGAGAGGTTCAATTCCCACTATCGAACCCATCCACAATTCACCCCGATCCCGCACTTTTTCAATCAACGATTCTGGCGCTATTAGAGATATAAATACCGGATCTTGCCAAGCATACCACCAAGCAATCAGCGCTCCCACCAGAAAAATTACTGTTGCTACAACCGTGTAACCCAATGTTTTTTGCACAATACGAGGGAAACCCCAGCGATAAAACTGTCCTACCGCTTGCCATTCCTGACGACGAGAACCTTGATAAATTTGGTTGTAGCCACGAGATGTAAGCCGTTGCAAATCTTGCACTAAAATATTACCAACTTGATTCGTCCGGGCACGCGCTAAATCGGCTGATACTGAACGATATAAACTCGCTAGTTCTCTAATTTCAGAAGCGTGTAATGACTTTAGTCCTTTTTTTTCGACTTGGGTTAAAAGGCTATCTAACCGCTTCCAGTTTGGTTCCCGCCGTGCAATCCAACGTTGAATATTCATGAAATTTATTTATAAATTCTCCCAGATCTAGCTAAGATAACCTTAAACTTTGTGCCTCCACGAACTGGAGTAATACAAGCCATGTCTCGAAATCTCCACCCTCTGCAACCAACCGATCCTCTGAGTCCTGGTAATGCTGTCAGTGCTAGCCTGCGGCTGTACCGCGATCGCTTTCAGCAATATTTCTGGATTGCTGTCAGGGCAACGTTATGGGCGCTGCTTCCTTTTTTAGTTTTGATTCCGATTGCTTTCCTTTTAATCTCTGGTGAGGCAAATCCTAGTACTTGGTTATTACTTATTCCCATTGGAATTTTACTACTTTTGTATGGTACAACTAAATACATCGCTAATTCTGCTCTAATCTCCCGATTAACTTTTAATGAATTGATTGATCGTCCCGAAACCACTCAAGAAGCTCGTCGTCACGTTGATCCTAAATTTTGGCTCTTCTTTTGTACCTATCTTTTATTTTCGTTGCTGGCTTTTGGCATAATGATAGCGTTTTACTTAATCCTTATAGTCATAGGTTTTATTGGTGTCTTTATCGGAAGCTTGTTTCGAGATAACATTGCTCTCATAGGAGTTTTAGTTTTAGCAGGAATTATAATATTTGCTGTATTATTATCATTTTTGATTAGAATTTTTACCCGCTTATTTATGTTTGAAGTTCCCTTAGCTATTGAAGATAATATCAATGCTAGCCAAACCATTCAACGAAGTTGGAGTTTGACCAAAGGTTATGTGGGACGTGTTTTTCTCATATTAACGGTTGGTTTTTTAGTGTCAATTCCTATTTATATTGTCGTTCAAATTGCTGTTACTTTACTCCAGGGAATTATCTTGAATATTTTGGAAACAGAACCCACATCTGTAGAGTTTCAAGTAGTATCATTTATTATAGCCTATATATTAGGATTAATCAGTGGTGCAGTGCTTCTGCCATTCTGGCAAGCCCTTAAAGGTGTTATATACTACGACCTCCGCTCTCGTCGAGAGGGTTTGGATTTACAACTGCGGGATTCAATGTTTGAATAGAGCGATCGCAATCCAAAATCCTTGCATCCATTAGCGTAGCGGCACGTTCACGAAGTGTAGCCAAAGGCATTAGTGCAATCCAAAATCCTTGCATCCAAAATCGAATTAACTCTGATGCGATTTTTTAACCGAGTCACCCTCCAAACTCCAGAAAGCGTTGAATTAGAATTCACTTTGGCCGGAATTGGCAATCGAGCCTATGCCCTGTTAATCGATTATATTCTTTGGGCATTAATTTGGATAGGCTTCCTTATTCTTTGGGCTTTCTTGTCTATTCAATTCGTAGATATTATTGAAAACTGGATAGGCAGTGACAATAGTGTATGGCTGTGGTTATGGTCAATTCAGCTATTAATTGGCTTTGCCCTTAATGTCGGTTACTTTGTTTTTTTTGAAACAATCTGGCAAGGTCAAACTCCTGGTAAACGTTATGTTAAAATTCGGGTAATTCGTGATGATGGCAGACCCGTTACACTACAACAAGCTACACTTCGTGCTTTACTTCGACCCATTGATGACTTATTATTTTTAGGCGTATTTTTTATCGCCTTGAGCAAACGGGAGAAGCGCATAGGAGATTGGATAGCAGGAACCTTGGTGATTCAAGAAGAACGACCCATTTCCTCGGCAAATTTTCCACTATCTGAGCAAGCACAAGCCTTAGCTGATCAGCTCAAATTAGAAGCGGATTTATCCCACTTATTACCCGACGATTTTGCTGTCATTCGAGAGTATTTACAGCGACGTGAAACAATGACATCCAAAGCGAAATCTGACTTAAGTCTAAAACTTGCTCGTCAAGTTAAAGAAGTTATTGCTATTGAAAAACTCCCCCAAAAAGTCGCCCCCGACGTATTTCTAGAAGCTGTATATTTAGCCTATCAACAACAATCATCAAGGCAGTAGTCATACCATTTTGGATTTTGGAT
>DNGI01000053.1:41398-44605 GCA_003486645.1 Cyanobacteria bacterium UBA11370
GATTTTGGATTTTGGATTGGGAAAGACGCACTCGGTCAGAATTTCAGCAACTCATCTGCTGTGTTTCCTTTTTAAATTGGTATTAGTTGAACAACACACAACCGACAAACAACCAACAACAAACAACCAACAACTAATCACTAGCCATTCCCAATTGAAACCCCAACGCCTTTTTCTTCATCGTTTGAAAAATATTGTAAAATCCATTAGCACGAGAAGGAGTTAAGCTTACATTTAAACCCATCTCTTGGATAAAATCGGGAGAAACCTGGACAATTTCTTCAGGGGTTAACCCATTAAGTCCTTCAATCAACAGCGCCACTAACCCTTTCACCAACTGAGCATCTGAATCCCCTTGATACCAAACCTTCTCATCCTCTAGGTTAGCCGTAATGAAAACCTGAGACACACAGCCAGGAACTTTATTTTCTGGAGTTTTATCAACCTCTGGCATTTCCTGAAGCTTCTTCGCGTACCAGAGTAACTGTTCGTAACGCTGCTTTGGATTTGTGCGCCGCTTAAATCGCTCCACAATTTTGGCAAGCGCATCGGGTAAGGGAGTTGTAGTTGAGGACATACCCAACATTTAAGAAGTACTATCTCTTCTCATCCTAACAAGATTCCGGCAATTATACTCATTACTCCTCCCTCACAAAGGAGAAAGAAACTGCAACAGCAGTGAACCAATACCAACTAACGCATTACCGAGGGATGTACGTTCCCCAACTTTCGGAGGATTTTGGGCAATTTCTACCAGTTTAATCAGATTCTCCGATGCCTGGAAGCCCACCGGATTGTCTTGCTCAGTAAAAAGTTGACCCGCGATCTGAGCATCTTGAATTGCTCCCCCTTCATCAGAAAGGCGAAAACGAGCAACTCCACGCGCCAATAAAGCTGGGGCTAAGTCAGGTTTAAGACTCAAAGCTTGATTATACTTTTCAATGGCAGCTCTGTAGTTGCCTCGTTCAGCTTCAACAACACCCCAAGCATAAAAATCTTCAGCCGTTCCCGCATACTCAGGAATACCGATCGTTCCTTGAATATAAGCACTAGTCAGATTCGTCCCGAATAATTGGGCATTCACTAAATAAGCATCTCTCAAGTCAGTTCCCGTCAGGTTAGCACCGCTGAGGTTAGCACCTGTCAGGTTAGCACCATTGAGGGACGTACCACTGAGGTTAGCACCTGTCAGGTCAGCACCCGTTAAATTAGCACGACTGAGATTAGCGCGACTCAAATCTGCCCCACTTAAGTTAGCATTCACCAAGTCAGCCATGACCAAACCAGCACCGATGAGGTCACATTGGGCACATTGTTTGGTCGATAATAACTGTTGGGTATGTTGTAAATTTTCAGCCGTGGCGATCGCACTGAAATTAGTTACAGTAACGAGAGCCGTAGTGGTCAGGATTGTAAGTTTCATAGGACGATTATAGGGATGAATGGCTACGGGCTGTCCTAACCCTATTTTGCGCTAGTTCATCAATTTTGGATTTTAGATTTGGGATTTTATACCAACTTGCCTTCAAACAGGTAGCTTTCTCTCCCCATCTCCCCATCTCCCCCTCTCCCCCTCTTCCTCTCATAAACAATTTTCAAGAGAACCGTTTCCCCTTCCCCATTCCCTATTCCTGATTAACCAACGCTTCGAGTTCACTCACCACCCGATCCAATTCGTCAATTAGAGGGGTTGATCCATGAGCGCGGAACGCGTCTACTAAAGCACGATAATACCAAAGGCTACCCTCTTTACCCCCTTGAAAGCGCTGCCACACGTTATCTCCAAATTGGCGATAGTCTTTGAGAATTGATGAAACATTATACAATTTATCGGCGGCGGAAACTAAACACACGGAGGATGAGGCTGTAGGAATGTGACTAATATAAGCGGCTTTGCGCTCACGCCAAGGGGGTTTGGGTGTAGTATCCGAATCCGTACAACCATCAACAATCTCAGTCACAGTATCCCCGAAGCGGCGGCGAATTTCTTCACGGGTAGCAGCACCTCCTTGGTCTTCAATGGCATCATGAAGTAGAGCCGCGATCGCTTCGTCTTCATTTGCACCATATTCGAGAGCAATACTAGCAACACCTATCAGGTGGGCAATATAAGGTACTCCACTGCTTTTACGGGTTTGATTCGCATGGAGTTGGGTAGCAAATGTCAAGGCTTCTGTAAAGCGTTCTGAAAGTTTCATGGATTGGTTTTTGGTTATGGGTTATCCATAAAGTGTGAAGTATAAAAGATCAGGAATAAAGGGTGAACGATAACGTGTGGCATCTAAACAAAAATCACCTTATTTTTTTACCCTTAATCTCTCCGGCTTTTCTAGCCTGGTCATCTTACCAAGAATAAACTGTTAATGATTTCATCCATTTTAGTTGTTCTCGCCGTTTCCGGATTAATTTCTGGGGTGTTAGCGGGCTTTTTAGGAATTGGTGGCGGTACAGTCCTAGTTCCTCTTTTAGTGGCATTAAACTATACACCCGTCCAAGCGGTTGCCACAAGTAGCCTTGCCATTCTAATTACCTCAATTTCTGGCAGTATCCAGAACTGGCGCATGGGTTACTTCGATTTTAAGCGAGTGATTTCTATTGGATTTCCAGCCTTACTTACTGCTCAACTTGGTGTTTATTTAGCCGACCGATTTCTACCTTACGTCTTACTGATGGCTTTTGGTTTGTTGTTAATCACGAATATTTATTTAGTCGATCTCCGCCAGCGTTTGACGGCTAATCATCAGGCAATTAAACAACAAACCCTTAACCCAGTTGTTGCCCGAATTAGCACGGGGAGTGCTGCGGGTATTTTAGCTGGCTTATTTGGTGTCGGTGGCGGTGTAATTATGGTGCCTTTGCAAATTCTCCTCCTAGGAGAATCGATTAAAGTATCCATTCAAACCAGTTTGGGTGTGATTATAATTACGGCTATCTCGGCTTGTATTGGTCATGCTCTCAGCGGCAATGTCTTGTTTGTTGAGGGAGTACTTCTCGGTATTGGGGGTTTACTGGGCGTTCAAATTAGCACTCGTATTTTGCCCAAGTTACCCGATGAAGTCATTAGCTTTACCTTTCGTACAATGCTGGCAATCCTGTCAGTCTATATCTTCTGGCAAGCCTGGGAAATTTACAGCAGTTAGTTAACACTCCTCTACAATCGCCTGAATAGCACAAAACTACCACGAGTCCCCACTCCCCACTCCCCAC
>DNGI01000039.1:0-896 GCA_003486645.1 Cyanobacteria bacterium UBA11370
CCTCTCCCCCTCTCCCCCTCTCTACTACGAGAAGCGATGATGAAAGGGGAATTTTAGTTAATGAGAAAAGGCGCTCTGAGTTTTTTTTTCCGGTTTCCGATGGGGTATCCTGGGCTGGAATGGTAGACGGTGCTGACCAAAGTCCTCGATGTTGAGCTGATGTTGTTAACCTAGAAGCATCATCGATCGCACAGTAGCAACCAACCGCTGCTGGGGGACACGATTCATCGGGTTGGTAGAGTCCATTGCTAACTCCCCTTGGCGATCGCACAGTACCTGTATCTAGCACTGTTGGTGTTCGTTTTGGTATGCCTATAGCGAGGTTCTCCCCAGTTTCTGGACTGGAAAACGATGAGGGACTCCGGATCAGGGATGAAGGAATGTCGAGTTCCTGTGGGCTTTGTGAGGGATACTCATCATTAGTGGTATTGATCCAGCCCTGACGAGTAACTAAATTAGTGCTAATGGTTGATACACACGAAGAGTCTCCATTGCATCCTTGCAAACTGGTAACGGATTCCGGGTGTGCTGATTGAAGCGATCGCTCTTGTAACTGAGTTGTAGTGGAGTGTTTGTCCCAGTCTACGCCCGGAGATGCCCCAAGCAACTGCCGCCACGTCAGATTTTCTGCCAAGACTTGCCCGGTAGCTGTTTGTAGACTTAGGGGTAAGGGCAATTCTTCTAGCACTTGGATCAGGAGTTTGAGGTTGTTCGGCTGTACCTCTTCGTTATCTTGCCTTTCTGTCTCGGTTATGCTAGGAATTAATGCCAAAGATTTTAAAACTAGCCAGCTATTGAGTAGTCCCAAAAACTGACCCTCCTTCTCGACTACTGCCCATTGCCGTGAGGAGGTAATGTCGATTAAAACATCCCCCCCCTCTCCCCTTCTCCCTCTC
>DNGI01000039.1:1104-6643 GCA_003486645.1 Cyanobacteria bacterium UBA11370
TCTCCCCTTCTCCCTCTCTCCCCCTCTCCCTCTCCCCCCTTCTCCCCCCGGAGATAGGTCAAAAATTGGCTAACCGTCAACGAGGCTGGTAAGATTGGCAGGGGTTCAATGACGGAGGGATTGAGCTGAGATAGAGGTTCGGAGATGTTGCTGGTTGCCCCATTGAGAGGCTGTTCCGCTGAGGTAGCTAATGAGATCAACTGTGGGATGATCTGTCGTAGATTCACAACTCCTAGGGGACATTGCTCTTCGTTCACTACAACAATTGCCTCTGACCCTGAAGAGCGGAAAATCTCCAGTACACTAGCAAGACTGACTGTTTGCAAACAAACAGGAACAGTCTCGGCACATTCTTTTAAACTGGGAGTTGACATGAAGGCGAACCAATCTAGCGGAAACACAGAGAGTGGTTGCTGCAACCAGCAACGGAGCAAACGCAGGGCGAGAATTTAAGGGTAAGGGATGAGTATAGCCCACAAGAGGCAGGGCATGACCTTAAAACTAACTCATTCTCATCCGAAGTCTCTCATCCTTTAGGAGTCAAGTTGAACTGAAAAGGGACAGCCTTAACGCCAGCAATACTTCTGACGCTTAAACGCAAATACAGCTCCAGCTCAATTATTGCTCTTGATTGGGGGTCTAGAGGGTAAAGTAATTACAATTACTTACAATTCTCAGATTGTTTAACTTAATGTTAAGTAACTTTATAAAGATTATTGTTAGAATCTTGGACAGTGGAGTCTTTTATACCCTTTTCCTCTTGCACCACTACCGATCTCATGCTTAAGGCTAGATCCCTCATGGGTAGTTACTAGTCCGAGGAGGGAGAGAGGAAATTCGGATGACTCTCTAAATCGTCTGGTTGTTTTTTTGAGTTAACGCGTATTGTCTTGCATCCTCAACTGTCTATTTGCACGTTGCTGTGTTCTGAGTCCTTGGCTGAGTCATTAAGCCAGGTGATGAGTGGCGATCGCTATACTTTGTACATCACTCATTCAGAATCTGAATTCTTAGATTGGGTTGACCGACAAAAGCAGCACATTGATTGTTTAGTCTTGGAGGATGACTATTCCTTACTACCCGTGATCAATCGCTTGTATGAGCAAGGAACACTATTCCCTATTGTAATTTTAACTCACGAATCACAATCCCTTAATTATAGCGTTATCACAAATAACCAGCACGACCCAACTGAGACGACCCTGACTGCACCAAAACCAGAGGGAGAGTATTGCTTACCCGGAGAAGCGAATCATTTGTTTCACGCCGCTGAAGTCCGACTCAATACAATCCAATTAGCTGAAATTGGGGGGTTTATCGACCAGGCGATCACTCGGTTTCTCTCCCTTTCTCCAACCTGGAACTTCTCCGACTCCCCTGCGACTGTTCATCAGCAAACGGAGTTAACCAATCAGAGTTTCTTGATGGAGCAGCAACGCAGACTATCTGAAAAACTCAAGGAGCGACTGGGATACCTAGGTGTGTATTATAAGCGAAACCCCCAGCTTTTTTTTCGCTATCTTTCTGAAAGGGAACGGCAACAACTTCTCGAAAAATTAAAATCAGATTATCGTGAGATTGTTTTAAAGTACTTTTCTCAAGATAATCGCCTAAATCAAGAAATAGATACGTTTGTGCATCAAGTGTTTTTTGCCGATATTTCCTTATCTAAGATCGTAGAAATTCATATGGATCTAATGGATGATTTTTCCAAGCAGTTAAAACTAGAAGGTCGCAGTGAGGAAATGCTACTTGACTATCGCCTGACCCTGATCGATGTTATTGCTCACCTCGGTGAAATGTATCGTCGCTCCATACCGAGAGAGTTATAATTCATTCTATAGTGTCAGACCAGGCATTAGCTATTATAGTTTAGCGATAAGCTGTTAGTAGGTTCTCAATTGTACTTAGTCTAGGAGGTCATTTTTGGTTGCTAGGGTTCAATTGCTCATGTTCTTGCTTATTGTTAATGGCTAACCTATGAGTCCTCTCAAGAAAACTTATATTCTAAAGCTTTATGTCGCTGGGAATACTCCCCACTCTATTACCGCTTTGAAAACACTCAAAACTATTCTAGAACAAGAATTTCAAGGAGTTTACGCACTTAAAGTGATCGATGTCCTCAAAAGTCCCCAGCTTGCTGAAGAAGATAAAATTTTGGCAACCCCAACCCTAGCAAAAGTCTTACCGCCTCCTGTTCGCAAAATTATTGGGGATCTATCTGATCGAGAAAAAGTTCTAATTGGACTGGATCTTCTCTATGAAGAAATTCGGGAGGGGGAATTAGATTTATAAGTTACAGCAGATTGTAACAGGATGAGGTAAAAAACTGAGGAAAGAAAGCTAGCGATAAAGCCTGTTTACTCCTGAGTCGGTGAATTCTCAATTCTGCTGTAATTTGCCAAAATTGTGGCATAATGTAGTATTTATTGCTAAATTGATTTCTTGTTTTAGGCAGATCTTTTTTTCAAAATCGACGATATGAGTAAACTTAACCCAACTGAGCCAAAGCAAGAAGACTTTGCAGCAGTAGGAGTCCAGAAGATCCGAACCATGATAGAAGGGTTCGACGATATCAGTCATGGGGGTCTACCCATTGGCAGAACAACCCTCGTGAGTGGAACATCGGGTACGGGTAAGACCTTGTTTGCCGTTCAGTTTCTCTACAATGGAATTGCGTATTTTGATGAACCCGGAGTATTTGTTACCTTTGAAGAATCTCCCACGGATATTATTAAAAATTCTTACAGTTTAGGATGGAATTTACAAAAATTAATTAATGACGGTAAACTATTTATTCTAGATGCTTCCCCCGACCCCGAAGGACAGGAAGTGGTTGGAAATTTTGACCTTTCTGCCCTAATTGAACGTATTCAATACGCAATTCGTAAATATAAAGCCAAGCGAGTTTCTGTTGATTCAATCACTGCCATATTTCAACAATACGATGCCGCTTCAGTCGTGCGGCGAGAGATTTTTCGGTTAGTGGCACGCCTCAAACAAATTGGTGTAACTACAATAATGACCACCGAACGAATTGAAGAGTATGGACCAGTTGCACGATTTGGGGTAGAAGAATTTGTGTCGGATAATGTGGTGATTGTGCGGAACGTCCTGGAAGGAGAACGCCGACGGCGCACCATAGAAATTCTTAAACTGCGGGGTACTACTCACATGAAAGGAGAATACCCGTTTACAATTACTAACCAGGGATTTAATATCTTTCCATTAGGAGCGATGCAATTGACCCAACGTTCTTCAAATGCTCGTGTTTCATCGGGGATTAAAACTCTCGATCAAATGTGCGGTGGTGGGTTTTTCAAAGATTCAATTATCCTGGCAACAGGTGCAACAGGTACAGGCAAAACGTTGTTAGTAAGTAAGTTTATTCAAAACGCTTGTTTGCATGGTGAACGTGCCATTCTTTTTGCTTACGAAGAATCGAGGGCGCAGCTTACTCGTAATGGGTTGTCTTGGGGAATTGATTTTGAAGAAATGGAACAAAATGGATTATTAAAAATTCTTTGTTCTTATCCTGAATCGGCGGGATTAGAAGACCACCTCCAAAGCATTCAATCACAAATTCAGGAATTTAAGCCCTCTCGGATTGCAATTGATTCACTTTCAGCAATGGCGCGAGGAGTCACCAATAATGCCTTCCGGCAATTTGTCATTGGCGTTACTGGCTATGCTAAACAAGAAGAAATTACGGGATTTTTTACTAATACAACTGACCAATTTATGGGTTCCCATTCAATAACCGATTCCCATATTTCTACCATTACAGACACAATTTTGATGCTGCAATATGTAGAAATTCGAGGTCAAATGTCGCGGGCAATTAATGTATTTAAAATGCGGGGGTCTTGGCACGATACAGGTATCCGAGAATACACGATTAATGAAGAGGGTGCAGAAATTAAGGATTCCTTCCGCAATTATGAACGCCTCATCAGTGGTTCTCCCAGTCGCGTTACCGTTAATGAAAAAGACGAACTCTCTAGGATTGTTCAGGGAGTTCGGGATAAGTCTACTGAGTAGGTGTTGGTTATTGGTTGTTGGTTGTTGGTTGTTGGTTGTTGGTTGTTGGTTGTTGGTTGTTGGTTGTTATAGCAGTAGGCATTGAGGTTAGGACATCGCTTAAATTAACTAACCAAGCTTTCAAAATAACAAACAACAAACCACTAACAACAAACCACTAACAACAAGCAACAAACAACAAACCACTAACAACTAGCGATCGCTTCCACTAACTGATCAATCTCTTGATAGTCAGTAAAGTAATGAACAGAGGCGCGGATACAATTTGGATTGTAGATAGTTCGTACTAATAAACCCTGCTGTTCCAGAGAAGTAACAACTTGGTTGCAAGACTTCCCATTGGTGAAAGTAAATGAAACTAAACCCGCTTGAGGAGGTGAAGTTAACAAACAACGTACTGAATCAAGCTGAGATAAACGTTGCCACAGATAATGGCTACGCTGGCAAATTTGATCATAACGATCTTGGGAGGTTCCCCATTGCTGATGAAGTGCGATCGCTTCTCGTAATCCTGCATAAAGCGGGTAAGCAGACGTTGACACTTCAAACCGTCGTCCATCCGGTTTCCAACCTATGCGTTTACCCACTGTATCAGTAACAATACCGTGCAAACCAATAAAAGTAGGATTGAGGCTTTCCAAGGTGTCAGGTCGCACATAAAGACCGCCAACACCCTCTGGTCCACACCACCATTTATGACCTGTAAAGGCATAGAAATCTACGCCCAGTTCGGTTAAATTTAAGGGTAGAACTCCGACTGACTGCGCCCCATCCACTAAAACTCGGATCGGTTGGGTTTCGGTAGGATAGTTGTGGCAAGCGTTCACAAGTTCTGCCAGTGGTAAAACTCCACCCGTATTCCATAAGGTATGACTCAGCACCACTAGCCGTGTGCGGGGTTTGAGGTGTTGAACAATTAGGCTAGTAGAGTCTCCCTGATTAAGAGTTGCCAGGAGAGGACAGGTAGAAACTTCCACCCCAAACCGCCGTCTGATTTCTCCCACAGTTGCAACCACACCAGGATGTTCACAGTCAGTAATGAGTAAGTGGTCGCCCGGTTGCCAGTCAATTCCCCACAAGGCAATATTACAACCAACGGTGACATTTTCGGTGAGGGTAATGGTTTCGACAGGTGCGAGTAACTCGGTGGCGATCGCTTGTCGGGTTTGGTTCGCTTCCTCAATCACCCACTTATTGATCTGACTCGAAAACGGACCATACTGCTGGATATAGTTATAAGAGGTTTGGATAGCGGCTAGGGATGATGATGGGAGTGGACCTTGACCGCCAAAGTTAAAATAGACTTTGTTCGCTAAGGCTGGAAATTGCTGTCGGTAGTGTTCGAGTTGGGTTGATGCGCCAGTGAGGGTAGACATAGGGAGAGATAGGGAGAGGGGGAGATAGGGGGAGGGGGAGAAGGGGAGAATCTGATTGGTGATTGTTATATAGCCAGTCTAAATGATTTGTAAAATACATCTTCCTTGTCTTCCTTGTCCTC
>DNGI01000464.1:0-1211 GCA_003486645.1 Cyanobacteria bacterium UBA11370
AACTAACAACTAACGACCAACAACTAACAACTAACAACTAATCTACAACGGGATTGAATAACCGAGAGCTGTTTTTACCTTGGATAGGATAGGATTGGCGATCGCTTCGGCTTGCTGACGACCTTCGCGTAATACTGATTCTAAATAGCTTTTATCTGCCATCACCTCGTCATACTTCTGCTGAATGGGTTTAAGAGATTCAATAACAGTCTCCGTTAGTAATGGTTTAAATTGTCCCCAACCCATATCCTGACATTCTGCGGCTACGACTTCCTTTGTTTTTCCAGAAAGTATCGTATAGAGGGTTAGTAAATTGTTACACTCCGGACGTTCTGGATTATCGAATTCTAGCCCCTTAATCGGATCAGTTTTACAGCGTTTAATTTTCTTCTGAATCTCGTCTGGAGAGTCGAGTAAATTAATCCGGCTTAACTCTGAAGGGTCAGACTTAGACATCTTCTTCGTTCCATCCGTGAGACTCATCACCCGCGCTCCCTCTTTACGAATCAGCGGTTCTGGCAGCTTTAGTACAGGTTTTTTCGGTGAGCCAAATTGGTCATTTAACCGAATAACAATATCACGAGTCAGTTCAATGTGCTGTTTTTGATCTTCACCGACTGGCACTAAATCCGCATCATAAAGCAAGATATCCGCTGCCATCAATACGGGATAATCTAATAAACCCGTACTCACATTTTCTCCCTGCTTAACCGCCTTTTCTTTAAATTGAATCATCCGTTCTAGCCAGTTGAGCGGGGTGATACAATTGAGTAACCACGTCAATTCGCTGTGAGCGGAAACATGGGATTGTACAAAGATTGTCGAATACTGTAAATCAATCCCACAAGCCAAATATAAAGCCGCAATTTTATACGTATCGGCGGCTAGCGTAGCCGGGTTGTGAGGAACCGTAATAGCGTGTAAATCGACAACACAAAAGAAATTTTCATACTGGCTTTGACCTTCCACCCAATTCCGGATTGCCCCCAGATAATTGCCTAGGTGAAGATTGCCAGTTGGTTGAACTCCAGAGAGAACGCGCTGCTTACCCATGGATTTTGGTTAAAGATTTATGCAGAACTTAAAAACTAACATTCCCTACTTCCAATAGGGAATAGGTATTTAATAGTAAGAAATCAAAAGCTAAGAGTCAGAATCCAGAATAATCATAATACAAGAATTTGACTATCCCCCTCTCCCCCTCTCTCCCT
>DNGI01000464.1:1465-1978 GCA_003486645.1 Cyanobacteria bacterium UBA11370
TCTCCCCCTCTCCCCCTCTCCCATCCCTCCATCTCCCCAGCCCATGATAGAATTCCTTAGACGCAAACTATGGTCATCATAGACTCCTCATGGCTCAAATTCAGTTTTTTAGAGGGATTCAAGAAGACGTTGTACCCGACGTGCGCCTTACTCGCTCTCGCGATGGCAGCAATGGTACTGCCACGTTTTATTTTGACCAACCCAAAGCACTCGACGGTTCTAGAACCGAGGAAATCACAGGAATGTACCTGGTTGATGAAGAAGGCGAGTTAGTGACACGGGAAGTCAAGGGCAAATTTGTCAATGGTCAACCGATGGCTTTAGAAGCTATCCTGCTGATCAGATCTCCCCAGGAATGGGAGCGTTTTATGCGCTTTATGGAACGTTATGCTGAAGAGCATGGTCTGGGATTTAGCAAATCCTAAATAAAAATTATGGATGATGAATTATAAGTTATTTATAATTTATGATTTATAATTCATGATTCATAATTCCCTTGACTCAGCAACCTCA
>DNGI01000464.1:2175-17498 GCA_003486645.1 Cyanobacteria bacterium UBA11370
ATTCCCTTGACTCAGCAACCTCACCATTCCCTTGACTCAGCAACCTCACCCTGACTCAGCCCCAAGAAGAGTCAATTGTGCAGTGATTACAGTGAGTGATACGCGATCGCACGAAACGGATCGCAGTGGTCAAGTGATTCAAGAATTACTCCTAGAAGCAGGTCATGGGGTGGTAGTTTACCAAATTATCAAGGATGAACCAACCCAGATTCAAGACTACCTCAAAGCCCTAGGAGAACACTCAGACTTGGATGCTTTAATTTTTAATGGGGGTACGGGTATTGCCCCGCGAGATACCACCTATGAGGTTCTAGAGAGGTTGCTGGAAAAGACGTTACCAGGATTTGGTGAGGTTTTTCGCTTCCTTAGCTACCAGGAAATTGGTTCCCGTGCGATCGCCTCACGAGCTGTTGCTGGAGTCTATCAGGGTAAGCTCGTCTTCTCAATTCCAGGTTCCACAGGTGCGGTCAAACTTGCCATGCAACAACTCATCTTGCCAGAACTCATCCATCTGATCACTCAGCTCAGGGGTTGACAAATCTCAGAACATTGGCTAATCTTATAAAGGTGCGAAAAACAAGCCCCCATCGTCTAGAGGCCTAGGACACCTCCCTTTCACGGAGGCGACAGGGATTCGAATTCCCTTGGGGGTATAGTTAAATTAAGTTGAAAGATGAACAACGACTTGGTTATTTTTATGGCTAGCGTTGCTATACTCATCCTCTATCTAGTCTTTTCAGCGCTAACGGAGATGGGGACTAAATTACCGTGGAAGAAATAATAGTAGGAAAGAAGAATTGATCCGCTAGCTGATGGCTGATAGCTCAAAGATAGCTGTGATTGTCGAGAAGATTGGAAGAGGGGACTTCCAAGCAGGGAGTAAATTAAGAAGGATAACAGCAGCTAGCGGATTAGGAGAAATTCTAAGTATGGTCTTGGTAGCCAAAATCGTTATTGACTCAGAAATCGATAGTCAGACAGTCTATCAATCCTAACCTGTAAATCCATTCTTCCCCTGTCATTTATTAAAATTAACCGCTTTTCATGACTAATAACCCAACCCGTGAGCAAAAGGCGATTGCCCTTTCGGGGCAGCGCGAAGCGATCGCATCGAGAACACTCTCAACAGGAATTGCTTGGTGTCTAGCTTGGGGAGACCAACGCAAACCCCAGTTTGAACTAGCAACTTTACACCAAATGCGACAAGCTTTGAAGGATGGAACAGAGGTTCCAGAGGAAGTAAAAGTGCTGGTTGAACAAGTTCGGCAACTAGACAATCTGAAGTTTCCTAACACTTTGGATGAGTTAAAGCAGTTAACTGAACAGCACCCTATCCTTTGGAACTCTAAGATTGGATTGGTTTATGGTGGTGCAACAAAGATTAAGCAATATGTGTTTGAAGCAGCTAAACTTCCTGACATTCGAGGTGCATCTGGATTATTAGACCAAATTAATCTAATCGATTTGCCTGCTTTCTTCAAGTGCGAAGAATCTTCAGACTTTCCTGAGTGTAATCGAGCTAAAAATTATTGCCAAAAGGTTAGGCAAGAATTACAAAATAAAAATAGAGACCTGATACAGCTATGGGAAGCACTGATTCCTGAGTTAGTGATTTACTCTACGGGAGGTAACATTTTAGCCTTTTGTCCCACTGCATTTGTCAATGATTTAACCAATCTAATTGAAAAACGCTATACAGAAGAAACTTTAACAGCTAATTCCTGTGCTGTAGGGGATACATTTAGATTACTAGAAATTCGGTTTGGCTTACTGAATGATCCAATTGAACAGACAAAATGGATAGACTGGTATCTAGAAGACGATAAGAGACAAAAACATCCAATTGTAGAAGCTTATTTCGGTCGCCCAGAAGACGGTCAAGAATGGGAAGAATTATTTAAGAACCGCAAGAATTTTAACGAAGTAACAGGTAAACTAGCGGCTTTGTTTCAAAAGCGGCGTAATGGTAATGACTTACCAGATGTAGAACGTCCTAGTAGACGCTATCCGCCAATGTTTGAAACTCATCCTTATCTAGTACGGGATGAAGGACAACATCGAATTGCTATTGCTCCTGCTATAGGACTTCCAGATAATCCTTGGTTTTCAGATGCTATAGCTCGTAAACGTATTGTTGGACAAAGAACAAAACGAGAGGATTCCAGCGGACAAGGATGGTATCAAGCTGCTCAATTTGGTTGGCAATCTGGTCAAGTTAAAAAAGTGTGGCAGCCTGGTAAGGTTGTTAGCTGGGTTTTCAAATTTGAACAATTCTTAAAGGATTCAGACTGTCAAAATGAATATTACCAAAGTGTAAGTAGACAAAAAGTTAAAGAAGCGCGATCGCTAACAGAAATTGGTAATGCTAGCAATGGATTTGTTGGCTACATTTATGCTGATGGCAACAATATGGGAGGTTACATACAAAAACAACTTAAAACCCCAGAAGATTATCGAAGATTCAGTAGAGATATATTTACTGCAACAGAAGAATCTGTTTATAAAGCCCTAGAGCAACACCTCCACCCTCATGAATTAAAGGGCTTAACGGGAGAACATCAACATCGGAATGGGGCTATTATTCATCCCTTTGAAATTTTAACCATTGGTGGGGATGATGTGATGCTGATTGTTCCAGCAGATAAAGCACTGGCGATCGCTAAAACAATTGGAGAGGAGTTTGAACGGATTCTTCTAGAAGAAGAGAAGATACAAGCTAAAGAAGATTATCGAATTACTGATGAACAGATAATCTCTTGTTCTAGTGAATGTCACAGATACAGACGAAATGAAATACCAATTCCACCTTCTCGATGCAAACTGAGTATGTCGATTGGGGTTTTAATTACAGCTTACGAAACCCCCATTTATTACGCCGAAAAGCTTACTAATCAATTACTGAAATCGGCTAAAAAGAAGGCAAAGCAACTTAAACAATGGCATAGCTATCATGGTGGTACAGTTGACTTCTTAACCATGAAGTCAGTGACAATGATTTCGTCTAATATTGAATCATTCCGTAAAGAAGCTTTAACTAAGCAGCCACCAAAACAACCCATACTAAAACTCTACGGCGCACCCTATACTCTGCATGAGTTAGGGGGATTGCTCAAAACAGCAGAGGCGCTAAAGCAGTCAGAATTTCCGCGATCGCAACTTTATCAAATCCGCAGTCTGCTTGAGCAAGGCAAACATACTGCAATACTGAATTATCGTTATTTCCGTACTCGATTGAAACCTGAAAATCAAAAATTGCTGAAAAAGAACTTTGAAGAGCCTTGGTGTTGGACTATAACGAATGATGGAAACTTAGCGCCGTGGATGTTTAGCGATTCTATAGTGTTGACTAAGGTAGTGTTACTGATAGCTTTGATACTGTTATCGATGCAAAAAATTCAAATACAATATGCACTGCTGAATCTGTTACGCAAGTCAACTTATGAAACCAAGTCAACTTATGAAACTATCTGGCGGGAACTGGTAGACCTATATCCCTTCATTCAAGAATCGGAGCAACAGGAAAATCAACAATATTCTGAGGCGGAAAAGCAAGCATGATTCATCTCCAACAATTATTGTCAAATTCAGTAGAATCTATCTCTCTTACTGCTGTAATTGACACTGCCTTATGTGTCGGTGCAGGTGGTTCTTCCGGTTCTTTAGCAGATAAACCCATTGTGCGTACTGCTGAGGGAAAACTATTAATTCCCGCTTCCCAACTTAAAGGACGCTTGCGCCATGAGTGCGAAAAATTAGCACGAGGTTTAGGTTGGTATATTTGTCAGTCTCCTAATCCCCAAACTATGTGTCCGCAGCGTGCAGGTTTCCCGGAAGAAGAAGAAAGGCATTTTGATCGCAATGACGACTATCGAGTGCCAGAGGATGAGAGATATCATTGTCTAATTTGTCAAATGTTTGGAAATCCTACATTGCCGTCACGGGTTATTTTTGATGACTTAATTTGTGAGGAAGATCCAGAAAATTTGCCTGAAGTTTTGCGTCCTGGTGTAACAATTAACCGTCGTCGCGGCACGGCTGAAGAGAAAAAACTGTACTTTCTTGAAACCTCACCTGCAAATGCACAGCTAAAGTTTAAGGGAGAAATTCACCTACGGCAAAATTGTCCTGACTATACCAAAGCAATGATTTTAGCAGGGTTGCATCACATTAAAGCATTAGGAGGTTCTAAATCAGCAGGATTGGGATGGCTGCACTGGGAAAAATTCAATCAAGATTTGGTGGCTGAGATTGATTGGCAATTACTTTTACCAAAAGGTAAGAAATGAAAGAAATCGAGTTAATAATTACAGCTTTATCACCTTTAGCAATTGGACTGAAGAAACCCGGTTCTGTGAGTGAAGCTGGCGATTATATTCCGGGTTCAGTGATGCGAGGGGCAATGGCTTCCAAGATGATTCAACAGTCTAATCTACAGAATCCTGATTTGACGGCGAATGGTGGCGATTTCCAAACCCTATTTCTGAGTGAAAATCCTGCAATTTTTCGCAATGCTTATCCTGCGTCTTCAGATAGTGAAGCAGAAGTTAAGGTATTGCCTGCCACAGCTTTAAGTTCTAAGACTAATCCCGGCTTCAAGCCTAAAGGATACGGTGTTTTTGATAGTTTAATTGACCGATTCTGTGCCGATAGTTATGGTCATCCCTACGATCCAAATTGTCCCAAGGATGGTGGGCGAGTTGAACCTTATACTGGTTTCTATAGCCAGAAAAAGGACAAGAAATATAAAAGTCATTCGGTATCTAAACGCCTCTTAACTCGCGTTGGAATTAATCGAAGTAGGGCAACAGCAGAAGAACAAATTTTATATAGTATTGAAGTTCTTAACGAAACTCAGGAAAAGAAGCCAGTAGTTTATCGTAGCTCGATTATCGTAGAAGATGATAACCTTGCAGACTTACTCACTGGCTTCATCAATAACAATACTAAAAACTTCCGCCTCGGTGGTTCAGCTTCTAGAGGATTAGGAAGAGTTGAAATTATAACAAAAGAGCTTGTTGATGCCAAAATAGATGTAAGCGATCGCATCGCAAAATTTACTGACGCACTCCGCAAGCGCTGGGAGAAATGGCAAATATTGGGGAATCCATTAGAGGAATTACCAGGCGATCGTACTTACTTCACTCTTGATTTACAATCCGACGCTATCCTAACCGAAAACTGGCGACGCACTACCGTAATTTCTGAAGCCATGCTACAACAATTTGCTGCTGTTGAAGATTCATCCTTGAAACTAGAAGCAGCTTACAGCAGTTATGATTATAAATCCGGTTGGAATGCAGCTTGGGGATTGATGAAAGATGTGGAATTGATTACAAATAAGGGAGGCGTTTATTTATTTAGTACAACTGAAGATAAAAATAAAGTCTGGATTGAAGCTTTGGAAAAGTTGGAAAGGAAGGGTGTAGGCGATCGCACCTGCGAAGGCTTTGGACAAATTCAAGTTTGCAATGACTTTCATCTTGTATTTAGAGAGGATGCCGTATGAATGTACCTACAGAACAAAAAACAGAGTTACAAGTGCAAAAAGGAATTCGCCAAGCTGAAGACGATCTGGTGATTTGGATTCAGGATGCTTTAGATAATGCTAAGTATGGTGATTTAGAAGAGTCTCAATTTCGTAATTTAGTACGTGTCTCTGATACCACTGATAGTGCAGAAGTCATTAAAAACTTTCTCCGCTATCAAGTAGGGAGGGACAAAAAATGGGGAAGAGGGAAAGACTCTTTAGCAGAGAGAATTGTTCAAGATATTGATGGAAACATCAAGAAAACTGCTCAAATTATTGCTGAGTGTTCTCAATCTGACTTCAAACCGATTTGGCTAGAACTAATTCGTCGTTATTTAGGTTATGGTTCTCGTTACCTCAAGTATTTACGAGAAAAAAACAAACTGTAAACATTAAAGTTTATTGAATAAGGAGCAACAAAAATGCGTCGAGTAGTAATTTCAACTGTTGGGACGAGTTTACTGACGAATCAAGCAGATTCACAGGAAGAGAAACAGCGTTTAAACAACGAAGCAAATTGCAAAGATGATCAAATTTCATCCGAAGTTGAAGGCATAATTACCAAACTAAAAGAAAAAGCGAGCGCTAAGCTAAAAGGCACAGATGCAGAAATCCGCAAAGCCAGTGCTGAACTAAATGGTGTTTATGGTTTGTATAAAGGTAATCTAAAACAGGGAACTGAAAAAGGAAAACAAGACCTTCACTTTCTTATTGCCACAGATACAACCCAAGGACAAGCAACCGCTCAGATCGTTCAGTCTTTTTTGCAAGACAAAGGATTTATTGTTGAAATACCACCTTTGGAAAAACTTTCGACTGCTAGCACCGATAATTTTACTCACGGTATTACAGAACTCATCAAATGGATTGATGAAACAATTCCAGGGTATAAAAAAAGTGGCTATGAAATATACTTCAACTTAGTTGGCGGTTTCAAAAGCCTGCAAGCTTATGTAAACACTATTGGAATGTTCTACGCCAATGAAATCATTTACATTTTTGAGGGGCATAATTCTGAAGTTATAACTATTCCTCAGTTACCGATAGAAGTAGATAAATCAGCTATTAAACCCGCTGAATTTGCTCTAATGGCTCAGGGAGCTTGGGTTAAACTTGCTCAACTAAACGATGTTCCCAAAAAACTGCTGTTCATCATTGATGATGAGGCTACCTTAACTCCTTGGGGGCGGCTGATATGGAATAAGTGCAAAGACGAAATTTTAGCAGGAGAGTTGCTGCATTTTCCAAAGCTTCATTATCTGCAATCTTTTACTGATGATTGCTCACAAACTAAAGGGGATGAGCGAGTTAAGCTGCAAGAAACTTTGGCTAAGGTGTCTTACTTATTAACTAAGCATCATGGCGATACAGGCGCTCTCAAGCGGGATGGTGGATTACTGTATGAAGTATATACAAATAAAGGTGGTGTGGCACACTTCCGAGTTACTCAAGGTCTTCGTGTAAGTTGTACAACATCTAAGGAAGAATTAGTACTGCGTCGTTATGGGAAGGAACCTGAAGTTAATACAAATCCTTAGTATTGCGATCACGCTAACCAACATCTCCCACAGTCATTACCAAACCTAAACATATCTCTACCATGATGTCACCCCTTCAATCCCCTCCCCAGCTCTTATTAGAAGATTTCCTACAACTTGCAGAAACCAAACCTGCTAGTGAATATATCAACGGTCAAATCTACCAAAAACCAATGCCTAAAGGAAAACACAGCGCCATACAAACATTTTTAGCCCCTGCTATCAATCAAGTTGCTATTCCTCAACGAATAGCTCGTGCTTTTACAGAGTTGCGCTGTACTTTTGGCGGCAGGTCAATTGTCCCAGATATCACAGTTTTTTCCTGGCAACGAATTCCTCTTGATGCCAATGGAGAAATTGAGAATATCTTTGAAATTTACCCAGATTGGGCGATAGAAATTTTATCACCTGAACAAAGCCCAACTCGCGTAATTGACAAAATATTATTTTGTTTAAATCACGGCACAGAACTTGGATGGTTCATCGATCCGCAAGAAAAGCTAGTAATGATATTTAAACCAGGAAAGCAACCTGAAATCAAACAAGATGGAGATATGCTACCTGTTTTGAATTCTCTGGAAGATTTACTAAAGCTATCTGCACAAGACATTTTTAGTTGGTTGACTTTGAATTAACTTTATTCTGAGGATAAGTTATGTTTGATACTTTCAAAAACAGATTGGAAATCACAGGAACTCTCTGGACTTTAACCGCATTGCGAATTAGTTCAGGACGTTCCACCGAACCCATTGGGTCAGATTTACCTGTGATTAAAGATGCTTTGGGTAGACCTTTGATTCCCGGTTCTAGTTTTAAAGGTGCGTTGCGATCGCGCCTCGAAAGTTTCCTCCGAGGCATTGTGGGAAGCGATCGCAAATTAGTCGCTAACCCAGCAGTCAATGATGAATGGTCTCTCACTGCAACTGAGTTATCAGAATTTAAGGAAAAGACTCTAAAAAATGTTAAACAGGAAGAAAAAGAAAACCGTTTAAATGATTTCATTCTCAGCAATACCGATTTAGTTTCTCATCTCTTCGGTTCTCCTTGGATAGCAAGTAAATTTCAAGTGCGAGACTTAACTGTACAACCTGATGCCTGGTTCGGACAATATCAAGAAAGAGATGGAGTTTCTATTGATCGCGATACCGAAACAGCGGCGGATGGTAAACTCTACGACTTTCAGGTTGTGCCTGCTGGGACTCCGTTTGAGTTTAAGGCTGTAGTGGAAAATGCCGAAGAGTGGGAACTGGGTTTGTTGATGATTGGGTTGCACCAATTTGAGACAGAACAAATTCCACTGGGAGGAGGGCGATCGCGGGGTTTAGGAGTAGTTAAACTAGAAATTGATAAAATGCGCTGGGTTGATGTTGAAGACCATCCAGAATTCTTGTTGCAATACCTAAAAAAATTAGTTATCGGAGATGAAACGGCTTATGAAGATGCAGCCGATTATAAAGATGAGTGGGTACAAAGGCTGATTGATCGACTGACTCCTAAAGAAACCAAATCATCTGAAACTATAACTCAGACACAGTGAGGTAAATATGGCTTTTAGCAATTACAAAACGATCGGTGCAGTTATCAAAGAATTTCAGAAGACGTACACAGAAGCCAATTTTGTGATAGAAACAGCTTTTAGTATCCCTGACTACTTCCGCGAAGACTTGCGAATTATGATGGCGGAAGGAGTCGTTGATAACTCAGAATTTGCAGTTTGCGAAAATTTGATTTATCCAGTGCTGAAAGAAGTTTGGAAGTGCTATCGCAGTAAATTTGTTTTGTGGAGTCATGAAGCTCTGAACTATGACACTAAATTGTCAGGTTTTCCTGAGTATATCTTGGCCAAACGTTCTCCTCTGGGCAAAGTTGTTTTTGACAAACCGTATTTGCTTTTAGTTGAAGCCAAGCAAGATAAATTTGAAGAGGGCTGGGCGCAATGTATAGCTGAAATGATTGCTGCACAGCGGTTGAATGAAGAATTGCCGATAACAATATTTGGAATAGTTTCTAATGGACAATATTGGGAATTTGGTAAGCTGGAACAAAACATTTTTACCCAAAATAATAACCGTTACTTGCTCCAGGAACTCGATCGCCTATTTGCTGCCGTTAACTATGTTTTTCAACAATGCGAAATTCAGCTTGATGAGTTAGTAGCTGCTTAAGTCCAAGCAATTTTTTAAATCACTCAGTTATGCACAAACGATTTGTCAATCATTGCACGATCGCACTCACCATAATTCCCGATGGACCAATTCTAATTAAATCTGGCAAAGAAGGAGCAGATCCAACTAAGCCAGATATGGAATTTGTTGAAACCTACCATGCAGAGGGACGCTCAATCTACTTACCTGGAAGCAGCCTCAAAGGAGCAATCCGCGCTCATGCCGAACGGATTGTACGAACTGTAGGTAAAGAAAGACGCGATGTTAATAACTCTAATCTTCTCTGGGCTAACGATCCGTTAAATGACAAGTACGACTATCTGAAAGACAAATCAGCCTCAGAGATTTATAAGCTTTCTTGCTTTACCGATCGCATGTTTGGCAATACTTCAATTGCTAGCCGAGTCAGAATAGAAGATGCTTACCCGGATAACTCTCAACCTCTCAAAATTGAAGAACGCAATGGTGTAGCCATTGATAGGGTATTTGGTTCTGTAGCTGTTGGCCCTTTTAACTACCAAGTTTGCACGGCTGGAGAATTCAACACTAAAATTCATCTCAAAAACTTTTCTTTAGCTCAATTAGGTTTAATTGGTTTAGTATTACGGGACTTAAATGATGGCTGGTTTGGTCTAGGTTTTGCCAAGTCTCGCGGACTGGGTACAGTCCAAGTGAACCTAAATTCAGCAGTCGTTCAATATCCTGGCTGCGAGGTGAGAGACAGGCAGATTTGTACTCTCGGAGGACAGCAACAATGGTCACATACCACGCTGTTGGGTGCTGGGGAATTTCTCAGCGCTCAGGAAGCAGCAGACTACGGTTTTCCTAAACCAGACCGACAGGAAACCCCCGTTGCTGCTGAAACAATGCCTCTGGGCTTTGGAGTACAACTGCGCTGGACAGGTAATGGTGAAGCCGGGGTATCAGATTTGTTTACACGAGCAGTAAAATCTTGGAGCCATCTCTTGCAAGGAGGAGCAGCAGCATGAGCTTTGTTGGTGTTAATTCACAGGTTCTATCACCGCAAGAGTTGATACAAGTTCTAGAAAAGCTGGAAACATCTGCTAAACCTAGCTATTATTTTCTCCGTTGGTCGCACCGGGTTAGTGGCTTTTGGCAGCGACGCTTTGAGGAGTTTCCATCTCTAGCTAAAGATATTGGCGATCGCATAAATGTTAATCAAATCGAAGCAGCATTCCCCAGTCCTGAAGGGCAGATGTTCAACAACCAGCTTGAACTGCGCTGGAAAAAGAAGCAAGCAAACTACGAAATCTTACTTTTGAGCGCAACTGGCTCTCAAGAAGACTATCCAGAGTTTCAGCTAGTAGGAAATGACTGGAACGTGGTTAATCGTAATGCCCATCTCTATGCTTCTGGGCCAACTCAAACTGAAACCCGTTTCCCCAAAAAGTTTGACCACCAGGACATCAAGGTAGCTCAACGCTACTTTATGGATTCTCAAACCACAACGGTACACTTTGTTGCCCTCACCGTAAGTAGTAAAAATGACTAGGACTCCCCCACCAAAACCTCAGCGACCTACACCACCAAGTCCTCCTCGTTCAGGAAGTTCTTCAGACGGAACGGCTATTTCTAAACCCTATGAGTTGATTCCTTTTCCGAAGGAACGACCAAGGTTACAGCGTCCGGCTGGACATCACAAATTTCACGCTGACCGTCTACATGGAACCCTGTTTCTCACTCTGAAAGTACAAACTTCTCTGCACGTTTCAACTGGCGTAGTTGTCATGGGTAGCGACATTGGTAGTCGAGTTCCCCTAATTAAAACAATGGTGCAAGGGGTTGACCAGAAACTATCAATTCAAGGTAGTTCTTTGAAAGGTTGTATTAGGTCTGTGTACGAGGCAATTACCAACAGTACCTTAGCCGTTATTACCTCGAAGTATCGAGAAAAGATACCGCGAGAACGCTTGCCTTGCAGAAACAAAGAAGAACTCTGTCCAGCCAGTCAAGTATTTGGTGCTTTAGATTGGCAGGGACTGATTGATTTCAGTGATGCTAAGTGTGAAAGTGCCAGCTTCACCACAGGATTTATGCCTTCCCTGTATGCTCCTCGTCCACAGCGACAAGCCTATTACACCAGAGGAATGGTTGCTGGACGTAAGTTTTATTACCACACAATCAGAGCAATTGATAAAGGTCAAAATCAAGGAATTGCAGTTCAGCAAGCTAGCAAAGAATACACCTTTACCACTCAAGTACACTTCATGAATCTGAAGCCAGCAGAATTAGGGACTTTGTTAATTGTATTAGGACAAGACCCTAAGCATCCGATCGCTCTCAAAGTTGGCGGTGGTAAACCAATTGGGATGGGAACGATGACGGTAACAGTGAGGGAAATTAGTGCATTTGCAGACAATCAGCAACGTGCTACCGAATTCAAGTTACCGATGTTGAGTAAGCGCTATTCCTCCTACACTCCCTCTGAATCTGACCCATTGACGGGAACAAGTTTGCAACAATTTATACAGAAGACTATTCAATCTGCTCATTCAGTACTGATTCAAAAACCGCAACTAGAGCAGCTAACTGAAGTTCTGCGTTATCCCACTGAACGCGAACCCCAACCCGATATGTACTAGACGAAATAAGTGAGAACTAATTATGACTACAACTCCAACTAAGCAAAAACTTACCGCAGTTGAGCCTATGACGGAATCCTTAACTGAAGTGCAATGGGAAATGGCTGATAAAATCGCTCGATTTTTGGCTGAAGAGCAAATACGATTGGATAGAAAATCAGATGGCATCGCTACTGAATTAAAGAAGGCAATCACCTATCTTTATGCTAATCAAGACCAACCCAATGCTGGAGCAAAATTGTTCACATATTTAAACACTCTAGTCAGGCATGGCAATCAAGTTGGACATAGTGGAAAAACTGTTGACTACTATCGCTGTATAGAAAAAGCTTGCAAGCAACATTTGCAAGATGAGCGAGCTAATCCTCGAACCATGCTAATGATTTTAGGATGGGCAGCACGTTTGGTACGCTATTACAAAGATGCGATTTCAATTGGTGAAGCTCCTCCTCAAGCAGAAGCAGCTCCTGCAAAGCCGCAGATACGTCAAGCTAAAAGTAACTATAAATACAAAGAAGATCAAGTTGTAGATGCCGAGATTATAGACCTCACCACCAAAGATGTAGACAGCAAAAAAACGAAAACTACAATAACCTACGAAGTCGATGGGGAAAAGCTTGGTAAACCTGAAGAAATTTACAATATCCACAAAAAAGGCATATTTTTGAAAGTAGGTGATGTGGTCAAACTAAAAATTATAAAAGTTGAGGATGACATCATCAAGAAATACGAGCGACTGAATTAACTATAAAATTATGGCATCGAAAATACTTGTAGCCAATATCTGAAAGCTTATCAAGACAATGCCTCTGTCATGCTCCAACCTCCTTGTATGAACTTTGCCCCGTCGCTATAATATTGACTGTAACTATACAAAGGAGCCACAATATGCTTCAAAAAAGAAATTGTAATAATTTTGTATAGCAATACCCAAGGATGACACAAGTGAATGATGTAGAAAAAAATCAAGTTTATCTGGTGACTGGTGTAGTAGTAGCTATTGACGATCTCGATGGGATATTAATAGCAGGAATGTTATCAGATAGTCCTCTTACTGCTGAAGAGTCAGAGTCAACGCAGACAAAAAATTTGGTGGGGAGTTTTGCATTCACCAGACAAAAAGCCAGATTTTTAAGAGATCGTCTCAATGAATTTTTGCAGGAATAAAAATGAAAACAAGCAGCAAGTTCACAGCAGAATTTCCTACCTCAATCTCCAAAACAGAAAATTGGAAAGTATATCAATCGTCTCCTTCTACTCTGATACCAAAGCAGTCATTTAAGTCCCCTACTGCTCCTAGTGAAGTGCAACAGTTAGTGCAACAATTAGCCAAGGTGGACGGTGTAGCTAGAGTTAGAGCCGTAGCTCCTAGAGCGGTAGATATTCACTGGATTGAGTTTGAATTAGAACTGCACCCAGAAACAGACTTAGATGATCAAGCTTGGGACAAAGTTCAAGATTTAATAATTGATTGTGAATGGGATTTGCGGGATAAAACTAACGAAAAATGGTATTTTCAAAGAAAAAGGGTCGAGAAGTTTACCCGAATTCAGGAAGGGGCAAAAATAGTTGCTCAATCTGGCATAAGTTACTCAAATACTCCAAGATACTATAAGCCAGTTAAATCTAGTAGTAATTTTCTTGTTGTAGCTTGAAGTTAAAACATTAAATTACTTAACAAACTAGAAAGTAGTTATTGATTTTTATGGCGAGTGAACAGTCCCATCACGAACAAGCTGAGTATAATGAAGAAGCGGCACATAGTATCAGAGATACTTCTCCTGATTGGGCAGTAACAATGTGTTTTTATGCTGCCCTGCACTTGGTAGAATGGTATGCAAAGGTTCAGGGACACGATCTCGAACAACAATACCCAAACTACCCATCACCTCATGATCGCCTGCTTGCTTATGTTTTTGACATTGCTAGAAATCGACAGGACAGAGATTTGAATAAAGCTTATCAAGATCTGAAAAATGCCAGTCAAATAGCGCGATATTTGACAGATATAAAAACTAATTCTCGGATTCATTATAGTAGGCATAATCCCAGAGGTGTTGACAATTGTTTTAACAATCTCGAAATAGTTAAGCAGCGACTAAATCGTTAGCCAAAATAGCTACAATTCAGATTCCAACTACCACAGCCTTGAATTTGGAAAAATATTGGTATATACTAGTTTGAGCCAGAAGCGACAGTTCCTTAAATACAAAGGCAAAAAATCACCAACTTCCCCTCACGGGGACGGAAACTAACTTCCGATATGCTGAGTAATAGTCAGTTTCGTTTTGATAGTTGCTCAGACTTCCCCGCAAGGGGACTAAAACCAAATCAATGAATATCCAATTAAAACCCAACACCGAACTAGTCGGCTTAGAATTTACCGTTGTCCCCCAGAAGAGTGCAACTCTTTTTCCTGACTATACAAAGACGCTTCACGCCTGGTTTTTGGATCAGGTGCGATCGCACGACCCCCAACTCTCCACCTCCCTCCACGATGATGAGTCCAAAAAGCCCTTTACAATTTCTGGATTAACTGGGAAAATGGGTCATACTGAAGGGCAACTCCAACTTCTCGCTGACCAGACGTATCAGTGGAGAGTTACAGCCTTCTCCTCAACGGTCGTGCAGTGGTTGGGACAGTGGTTAGACCAGTTACCGCCAACGATTGAATTACGCTTTGCTCCTTTAGAGATTCAGTCCGTCGGTTTGGCAATTCCACCCACTACCTACGCTCAGTTATACCAAACTGAACTGGCAAAAACCCTCACTCTCAGTTTTGTGACTCCCACCAGTTTTCGGCGCAAGGGTCATCATTTGCCCTTACCGTGGCCTGTTAATATATTTCAAAGTTATCTGCGGCGCTGGAATGAGTTTTCTGGAATGCCTTTTGATGATGAAACCTTTCTCGCCTGGGTGGATGAGTCGGTGTTGATTCATCGCCATCAGTTAGAGTCGGTGAAGGTGGCGGCGGGGAAGCAGGGGAAGGTGACAGGGTTTTTGGGGGCAATTGAGTATGGCTTGACGAGGGAAGCAACCAACCAACGCCATTTTCAACGGTTATTTACGGCGCTAGGGCAACTTGCACCTTACTGTGGTACGGGTCATAAAACGACGTTTGGTTTGGGGCAAACACGGTTGGGGTGGTTATTAGAACCTTCGGCGCTGGAAACTCTGTTAGCACAAACTCGCTTAACTCAGCAGATTGAGGCGCTAACGGAAATTTTGATGCAAGGTCAAAAACGTACTGGGGGAGAACGCGCTAGTAAGGTTTGTCAGACTCAAGCGACGATTTTGGCACGGCAAGAAGCAGGGGAGTCGCTGGGTGATATTGCTACGGATTTGGATATGCCTTATGAGACGGTAAAGACTTATGCAAAAAGGGCGCGTCGTATTTTGAAGTCTATTTAGGGCTTGGTGAATAACAGCGAAAGCATTAACAAATAAGGGTTACAGGCTTTTTTGAATTCAAAAAAGTGCCGGATTCTGA
>DNGI01000407.1:0-134 GCA_003486645.1 Cyanobacteria bacterium UBA11370
TCATACTCATGAGGTACAAATTTCTAGGTTTGGGGAGTGGGGAGACCGGGAGTGGGGGCAGGGGGCAGGGGGGGAAACTTGTGGCAGATAATCTTCAACTATCCAGCTATTCCACCAACAACCAACAACCAACA
>DNGI01000407.1:438-9495 GCA_003486645.1 Cyanobacteria bacterium UBA11370
ACAACCAACAACCAACAACAATGGATTTATTGCGATCGCTCCCTCTAGGACTATACCTAGAACAACCCGTAACTTGGCTGCATTACCTCGATTCCAGGGTAAAATTAATTTGGTTGATGAGCTTTCTAGCCGCTCCCCTATTAGCGAATCCTTTCTGTCGTCTGGCGTTGGTGGTTCTGTTAATTCTGTTAACCCTATCCGCCGCAATCCCGTTGCGAGTTTGGCGGCAGCAGATGGGTTGGCTACTCACATTGTCATTTTTTGTTTTCATCCTCACCGCGATCGCACCCGATGGTTTGGCGACTAACCATCAACCTCGGCTACCTGCTCATGAGTTAGCGTTTGCTCAACCACCCGCCACTCCGACGGCTTCTGCCTCTAAATCTAAACCCTGGTACAATCCCTTTGGTTGGGGATCAGAGTCTGCCCCAAAACCCTCTCCTACTGAGTTACCGAGTGTTAAACCCCTCCCTCAACCCACAAATTACCGCTACGTGCTATTGAATGCTGGAGCAGTAACGATCACTCGCCGCTCTTTAGATCTGGCTATTCGGGTTAGCACTGTCTTATTTACTCTAATCTACAGCACTAACCTCTACTTACTGACCACCGCACCGGAAGAAATTACGGCGGGTTTAGAAAGCTTAATGCGACCCTTACGGCGTGCCAATGTACCCGTCACGGAAATTGCTCTGACTTTAACCCTTTCGTTACGCTTCATTCCCCTAGTCTTGGAAGAAATACAGAATTTAGTCCGTTCTGTACGTACTCGTGCGATCAACTGGAAAAAGTTGGGCGTTCGCAGAAGTCTACAAGTTTGGTTAATGGTATCTGAACGGCTGCTAGAAAATCTGCTATTACGAGCCGAACAAATTGCTAAAGCGATGACAGTACGAGGTTTTACTAGTCCTAACGAGCATCGGGTACAGTGGCATCAACTACGCCTGCGCTGGGGCGACTGGGTAGCATTAAGTAGTTTAATTGTATTTTGGGGAGTGCGCTTAGGTTGGGGAGGAATGTGAGATACTCATAAAATTACCATGCACCCATTTGTTGAACTTCTGAATTAGCGTTCGCCAGAAAGATTTCCGCTCAATTCCTAACGCTTGATCGTAGTTAGAAAAGGCTTCTTCATAGTAACCAAGGTGATGTAAGGCTACTCCTTTGAAAAGTAACGCTGTTTGGTCATTAGGTTTTAAAGCTAAAGCTTGTTCAAAACTAGCTAGGGCTTGTTGGTAGCAATCCAAATGACTAAGTACACCCCCTCGCAAAATCCAAGTTTGATAATGGTTAGGTTGAATCCCTAAAGCTTGATCAAAGCTGGCAAGGGCTTCCTGATAACAGCCTAATTTAAATAGTGCATCACCCTGGTTATACCAATATTCACTATCGTCAAGTACACCAGCTATATAGTTACTCATTTTGTTTACCTCCCTTTTTGAGATTTCTTGAGATTTATTCAGGTTTATAGCCGTTTTCACTTAAATAAAATATATGAATCCATCTCGCCTATCATGTCGAGCTAATCACCGCTAATACAATTTTTCCCGCTCTCCCACTTCCCATCTCCCCCTCAATCTTTTGTAGGCTTATTCAACCGGACATGAGAGCATTCCTCGTCCTTTCTATCTGACGATGATATATTCCATTCAACCGAAAACTGCTATAGTCTCTCTTTTGCTTTCGTTAGAAAATTTCCTCAACGCCTTAATTTGAGAACGGCAAAGCCTTGCACTACTCAGTAAGTGAACAGCACCCAAACTAGAAATTTCCCTATATGAAAGTTTTATTCTCTGTGCGGAGCAAAAAGAGGATTTATAGTAAAAGGAGCTTTTAAACTAGCATCCTAAAACTCCATCCAATCAAACAATTCAACCTCCTGATCAAGTAGGAGGAAAGGCTAGCCAAAATTGAAGAAGGAATAGCTGAAGTTTTTTGCCCTCAGCTATTACGCAAAACTACCACTTGTCTGTTCGATGTGTTGACTTGAACACAAATTTTTATGCTTTTCTCTCTTCCACTACTGAATGGTTATTGTGAATAATACATTATAGTCTCTTGTCTAGCTATAATTTATTATTTATGTTATAGGTCTTAACTTAAGTTAATGAGAGAAGTAAAAAAATACAAAACAATCTTAAGCTATGTAAAGCCCTTCCACTTATACCGAGATTTAGCCGAAAAGGTAGAATTAGGAACCTCATTAAACTGCGCTATTGGACTCGGAATACGATGAAAGAGTTCCCGCCTTGGTATTGGCGATCGCTCAAGCTAGAAAACCGCACAGGTTCGGAGGTGTTTGAAAAGCTATTTCGCCATCCTGGGAAAATTGCCACCCTACTCGAAAGTCCCTACCCCACACCTCAAGACCAACCTCAACTCTCTCGATATTCCATTTGTGCTGGAATCCCTCGCATCCGACAAGGACATCCGCAGATTTGGACACCCCCTGTGGGTAAAATCCTGCCGTTCCTGCGTTACCTGATTTCCTGTAGGAAGGAGAGGGGGAGAGGGGGGGATGGGGGGAATTTTTCAATAGACCTTTTGCAAAAGTATTTCTATGATGGGGTTTATCTGAATTCTTGCCCACTATTCCCTGTTCCCTGTTCCCCAATAAAAGCAAGAAGTTTAATAACTAATATCCTTTCCGCTTCATCATCCGTAGTAAACATTTGGGTAATTGATATAAGTCAGTAAGCGGGGATAAATCAACTAAAAATAGACAAATTTCAAAACTCCTTCTGCTATTTGCCTCCTGCCTCCTACCTTTTTTAGGGTGAGAAAATCGAAATGATTTAATCCCTAATGTTCTATCTCTGAAAGCAGAGTTGTATTCCAAGAGATAATACGATTTTCGATTAAAACCTTCTCCCCCCCTCTCCCCCTCTCCCCCTCAATTCACCTTGATTGATACACTTTAAGAGTCTACCCAGATCCAGGAGAAACCGTGCTGCTATCCAAAGGCTTTGAAATTGAAATGTACACGGGTACGCCCCAAGGGGAGATCGTGGGTCTGTCTGACCAGATTGTCGCGTCCCTGGACGGATTTGTGCGTGAACCAGACAGCCGTAACGTGGAATATACCACCGCACCCTTATGGTGTTATGACCGCTTATTGTGTGCTTTAGTCCGTCCCCGGCGACAACTGCGAAAGTATTTGGAACGTTTGGGAAATTACACCCTGATTCCAGGGAGTACGTTGTCTTTAGGAAGGAGCGAGCGCTTTTACCGTTCTGACCCCCACAACCCTTACCATGACTATATTGAACAAACTTACGGGACTAAAGTTGTCACCGCTAGTGTTCATATTAATATTGGCATTTCCGATCCAGAAGTCCTGATGCGGGCTTGTCGTCTGGTACGGGTGGAAGCCCCCCTTTATCTCGCCCTCAGTGCATCTTCTCCGTTTCTGGATGGAAAATCGACGGGGTATCACTCCACTCGCTGGAGTGTGTTTCCTAAAACCCCTACTCACGTTCCCTTATTTGAAAGTCACGCTCACTTTATTGAGTGGACTCAAGACCAACTGGCAGCGGGTACAATGCAAAATGTCCGTCATCTCTGGTCTTCTGTTCGACCCAATGGCAACCGACGACCTTATGACCTTAACCGACTCGAACTTCGGATTTGTGATTTAATCATTGATCCAATTGGTCTACTAGCGGTGACAGCGCTGCTAGAAGCCCGTATCATTCAGCTTATCAATGACCCAACCCTTGATCCCTTAGAGCATAGTATCTTACCCTCATCAAGCCGTGCTGCTGAACTGGTGGCACTAACGGATGCCAATGAAGCGGCTGCTGCTCAATTCAGCTTGGATGCAGAACTCAGACATTGGCAAGATGGTAGAACTATTGTAGCCAGGGATTGGATTGAGGAACTGTATCAAGAGGTTTTGCCAATTGCTAAACAAAGGGGTTTTGCTTGCTTCCTCTCGCCGCTCAACAAGATTTTACGCCACGGCAACACCGCCCAGCAGTGGTTACAACTGCACGCCGTTGGTTTGGAGACTCATCAAGTCATTGTCCAGGCGATTCAGGGGATGGCTCAACAAGAACAGGAACTGGAAGATAAATTATGTCAGGTGTTGGTTGCTTAGTTTTCTTCCGGGAGAAGCCCCACGTCCTACCCCTCTCTTGGGAGGCGTGGGATGAATCCCGGTCAGGATGTAGAGCCGAAGATGACAAGTATGGGCTACAATTTATAACAAATTCTTTTAGCTGTAAATGCTCCTCTGTCGTCAAAGTCAGACTCTATCCCACTCCACAACAACAACAGTTACTAGAACAATCGTTTGGTAACTGCCGAAGGCTTAAGGAATTATGGTCTTGTTGTCCAGATGTAAGTCGCAGTACTAGAGGACGAAAGAAATCTACTACGGCGCTTTCTGTTAGACAGGAAGCCTATACCGAACCCGATCGGGTCGGTGTAGGTAGTTCACTTTTAGATATTGTTGTCTCGTGTAAAAATCAAAATATCTAATCAATTTGAGCCTGATCCCCTGATATTACAAAAACATATATCAAGTTTCTCTATCGATAGATTAAGAAATATATAGAGAAACTTAAGGATAAGTCCTCAGATCCTTTTCGTCGTACAAAGCACCCGTAAAACTCTCTCATTTTCCACTCCCCATTCCCTATGATCAGGGTTGTCCTCGTTCACCCCCAAATCCCACCCAATACAGGTAATATTGCCCGAACCTGTGCGGCTACAGGGACTGAACTGCATTTGGTTGGTCCCTTGGGTTTTGAGATTAGCGATCGCTATCTTAAACGCGCAGGTCTTGATTATTGGCCTTATGTCAAGCTTTATTCCCACGAATCGCTAGATACATTTACCGCCGTTTATCAACAGCTTGGGGGGCGATGGATTGGTTTTAGCACTACTGGTAAATACAGTTATGTACAGTTCGAGTTTCAGGCTAATGATTGGTTGTTGTTTGGTAGCGAAACCATGGGTTTGCCATCCCATATTTTAGACACCTGTGAGGCTACGGTATTTATCCCCATGAGTCAACCACGGGTTCGCAGTTTGAACCTATCAGTTAGTGTAGCGGTTGGTTTATTTGAAGCTCGCCGTCAGTTGGGCTATTTGGGATGAGAGAGGGTCTAACTTGAAAGTGGGAAGTATCGGGGATAGGGTGAACTCCATATATTTATATGTGTATATACATATATTTAATCTTTCTAAGATTTAATTAAACGTCATTAAAATTCAATATACAGTAACAGTCTTTACCTGATTTTTGGCAATTTCTCTCTAATGACAGAATAATAACGGGGTGATTCAGCTATCTACAATACGAAAATTACAACTCTGTGATAAGAAATTTGTATCAACGAGGGCAAGAACAGTGGCTAGCCCGATAATAAATTTTTTTGATCCAAATTTGATCTCAAATCGTTAAGGCTGAAGGCTTCAAACCCCAAGAGTCAACCAAAGACAACTGAGATCTGATGACAACAGAGCCACAACGGTAACTAGCAATCGCCTAGTAGAAGCTGCTAAGATTCTACGGTTGTTTTTTTTACGCAAGAGTTGCTTACAGTTCCTTTTGTAATCAGTCACTTGCTAGACTATTCAGTTGCTAGACAAAGCGAATGGGGATGTTCTGGAAAACCTATTCACAAGCATCAAGCTTGAGTTTTGTTTTAATCTCTAGCGCCATTCCGGAGGAAAGCCTACCCAGTCTGTATGTTCTATCCACAAGCCTTGGAAAGCTACCGCACTCCAAAAAGCCGTGTTTGTTGTCAGAATATTCCCTCCCTGAGACACTCACTCATTGCTTCTTTCAGGGTGGATTGTTGCGGTCGTAGTCGAGGAAAAAAGTTTTACCCAGTCGTGTAAGCTTGTCTAAATCAAAAAAGCAGGGTACTCTTGCCTAATCATACCCATGTCAAGTGTCTGTGATCTCAATCACAAATTTAGGAGAGTGGTCTCACTGACTGGTAAAAAACATTTAGGAATTGTTAAGTGCTCGTCACACACTAGGAGGTCGTTTTTGAAACGAACATTTACGCAGAAGGTCAAAGCAGACTCATTTGAGGCTCCATCAAAGCCTGAAAAAGAGAAGCAGATAGCCAGCGCAGCCATTACGACTGAGGTGAACCGTCGGGCTCGTACCTCTGCCGCCATGATTGGATTAGCAATCTCCATGGGAGCTTCTGGATTGTTGCTTCCGCAACAAGGGGATGAAGCCCTGGCAGTAGAACCCATTGCTGCCGAGCCAACCCTAACCAATCTTCCGGTTGATCCAGAAAGCAGTGTTTCAGCTTCATCCGAAGAAGAGCCAGACCTTACCGCCTCAACGTCGTCGAACGCCGCAGAAGCCGAACCGACAGCGGACTCACCCGTCACTTTACCAAGTGTCATCGAACACCAGGTAGAGGAAGGGCAGACCCTTTGGGAACTATCCCAGACTTACGAAGTACAACCCGAAGCGATCGCTGTCTCAAATCACATTAAACCCACCGGGGATTTGTCAGTTGGACAGACCCTAAAAATTCCGGCAGTGAACGGCATTGTTCACGAAGTCAAAACGGGTGAAACGGTCGAAACCGTATCACAATCTTATGGTGTGAAGCCAACCCAGTTGCAAGCCTTGGCATCAGTGCCCGAATCGGGCGAACTGCAAGCGGGTGAATCCGTGACGGTTCCAGGGAAGGTCGATACTCTTTTAAAGGCGAGACAAGATGTGGCTCTCGACCGCTTAAAAGAGAAACGGAACCGCTTAAATGAAAGTCTGGCGGAGTTGGGGTCTGAGGAGTCTACCAATCCATCTGAACGGGCATCTGCTGATACATTGCCACCACCCGTTTTCAAATCTGAGCAACGTGTAGCCAACACATCAGAACCGATCATCATCCCAGTCCCCACGCCAGAAGTCGCGGTATCCCCAGCGGTGGAAGCGGGGTCTACTCGCCCCTCTCAGTTGCCCGTCATCATCCCAGTCCCCACGCCAGAAGTGGCGGCATCCCCGACCGTAAAATCGGAAGGCATCCAACAATTTCAACCCCCGGTGGTTATTCCCGTACCCACCCCAGAAAGCGCCGCATCCCCAACGAGAGAATCCAAGACTGGCAACCCAACTCCGTCCTCGGTGGTCATTCCTGTACCCACCCCAGACACCGCCGCCTCGCTGGCAGTAGAATCAAGCTCTAAGCCTCAATCCCCCTCATCGGTGGTTATCCCGGTGCCCTCTTCAGACACCGCAGACTCATCCTCTGGGCAACCGAAACCCATTGTTATTCCCAGTCTACCGACTGAACCCGTTACAGCTCCGGAAACTCTCGCCAAGCCACCCGTACCACAGCCAGTGGTGATCCAACCCCTAGTGGCAAGCAGACCCGCTGATCTGTATCAGGTCAAACCCGGAGATACCTTGGATGCGATCGCTCGCCGCTATGGTTTGTCTCGCGCAGAGTTGATCCAGGTCAATGGACTTAATAATCCCAACCTGATTCGAGTGAATCAACAACTGAAGATTCCCTCTACCCCACCCGCCGGAACTACACCGCGATCGGTCACCTTGCTTCCGGGTCTCACCTCTAACTCTGACTCACTCGCGTCTAGGCAAGAACAGCAACAGATAGGAGCGCCCACTCTGGTTGTACCTGCTGTACCTACTCCAGTTAGGCCGATTGCGCCAACCCAACCGTATTCTCAACCCCAAACGGTTTTATCTCCAGTTCTGGCACAATCTCCTGTGGAGAAGGATACCCAAGCGAATTCCACCGTTGTGGTTAATGCTAGGTCTAATCTATCAACGAATTCTGATCCCTATGTCGAGCGATTAAGAGCCGACATCCTCCGACTGCGGGAAGAATATCGGTATCAGGGCACCATTCCCCAATCCACTGTAGCGAGTAATGTCGTCGTTCCTACGGTGTCGGCTGCACCGAGAGTGGAAAATCAGGTGACATCCTCTAGAACGAATCCAGAGTTCAATCCAACGCGCTATCAACAGCAAACTCAACAGGCTTCGATTCCCATTGATGTGCCTGCACCTGCTACAACCTCATCACCCACTCAGCAACAACTGTTGGCAGTAGCTCCCGCACCCGCAGAAAGCTACAACCCAGCACTTCAAATCCCAGTGGGACAAACCGTTTCTCCTGAAGTACCGCCTCTGTCAGCGCCGGATATGTACCTACCGGATAGCCCCGCCCGGTTTAATGGCTATATTTGGCCAACCAAAGGGGTTTTGACTTCAGGCTATGGGAGACGTTGGGGACGGATGCACAAAGGGATTGATATTGCTGCACCGATTGGCACTCCAGTTGTTGCTGCTGCTACTGGTGTAGTTGTCACAGCGGGCTGGAATTCTGGCGGCTATGGCAATTTGGTGGAAATTCAACATCCTGATGGTAGCCTGACACTCTATGCCCATAACAACCGGATTTTGGTGCGTCGTGGGCAAGAAGTTGCCCAAGGTCAACAAATTTCGGAAATGGGTAGTACGGGCTATAGTACAGGACCACACCTCCACTTTGAAGTTCATCCCAGTGGACGGGGAGCCGTCAACCCGATGGCTTACCTGCCCAAGGAACGATAAGTTTATTTTCCACCGCCCTACTGCCTTGCCAGCAGTGGTTGGCGGCGGAGTATTGATTAAACCTCTTGCAAAAGTCCTTAATCGGAAAGTGGGGGAAAGGTTAAAGGTTAAAGGAAAAAGGATTTTCAAGACCTTTACCCCTTCCCCCTTTCCTTTTTGCCTCCCTTGATGCCAGAGGTTTATTCTTTGGCAGTTTGGGTTTGGGGATAGCCATGATGGCTGTGGCTGTGTTAAATTGAAGAGGTTGTCAAAAAAATCTGGCTCAGTAGCTCAGTGGTTAGAGCAGGGGACTCATAAGCCCAAGGTCGCAGGTTCAAATCCCGCCTGAGCCATTTAATCAAATGATTACAGAATAAGCTTTACAGTGAAGTAAGCCTAATTGTGATCGGCTTGCTTTTCTGCATTTTTATCGGTTTAACTATTGCCTCTAACCCCTTTGATGGCATGGCAAGCGAGATTAAGACTAAGAAGACAAGTAATACCAAATCCGGTTAATATAC
>DNGI01000407.1:9760-10278 GCA_003486645.1 Cyanobacteria bacterium UBA11370
TTTTAAAACCGGATTTGGTATAAAACGTCTCGAATGGCATTTACAAAAGCTGAAAGAGATGCCATTATCCATGCTTTTGAGAATAATAGGTACTCATCTAAATTTGCTCCGGTCAGTCACTCGTATTACGCACCGTATGTAAAGTTTCTATTTCTTACTGGTTGCCCCCCAGAGGAAGCGATCGCGCTTAAGTGGAAGCATATTGAGAACAATCGCATTGTCTTCTCTGAAGCGGTAGCAACTGATTTAAAAATTAGGAAATCTACTAAAACTCATGAAACGAGAACATTTCCTATCAATAAACAGTTACAAGCGCTTCTTGATGAAATTAAGCTAGAAAATGATTCTCCTGAAGCTTTAGTATTTGCCGCTAAAAGTGGTAAAGAGATAGATGCTCACAATTTCTTAAATCGAGTCTGGAAGCCAGTGGTAGAGAATTTAGTGAAGGATGGTCAAGTCAAACAATATTTACCACAGTACAATTGCCGTCATACCTTCATTAGACCTCTTGCATAAAT
>DNGI01000148.1:0-3284 GCA_003486645.1 Cyanobacteria bacterium UBA11370
CATCACAAAGTCAAACACCCCGGTGCTGTTGTGAATATCTTCGTAATAAGTATTCCCCTGTCGAATCTGGCGTAACCCCGAAACCCCATGAACTGCCAAGTTCATCTGACAGAGTTTTACCGTTCCGTCTACCTTCTCCTGTCCGTAGACACTAATCACTTTATTCGGGTCTTGGTTTAACTTATTCCGAATCCGCACCGCACTCTGCACAAACATTCCCCCAGCACCACAGGCAGGGTCTAAAATCATGCCATAATCCGGTTCAATAGACCTCTTGCATAAATGGGAAATCTGACTCCTCAATGTATTAGTTTTACGTTGCCAAAATCGACTTTCGCAAGAGGTCTAATTACCTCCACAATCAACTTTACTAACCAAGTCGGAGTAAAAAATTCACCCCCTTTTTGCCCTTCCTTCTGAGCAAAATTCCCCAGGAAATACTGATAAATCTCCCCAAACGCATCCTCAGTAATCTCTTGTCTAGGAATGCGGTTGAGGATTTTTAGTAATTCCCGCAAAATCGGTTTTTCCAAACGATTATAATCTCTAGGTAAAGCGCCGCCGAGTTCCTCATTCTCCTCTGCGATCGCTTTCATCGCCCCATTAATCGCCCCGCCAATATCCTCCCCTTCTGGCAGATACAGCAAATAATCAAAACGGGCCGTTTCCGGCAAAAATAACGCCCCTTTTGCCTGGTAATTCTCCTTACCTACTGTGCGCCGCCTGCTACTTCCACCTGCGCCTATTTCCTGCTTAACCCACGCAAACTTATAATCAGCGTAGAGAAGGAAAATCAGCCCTAAAACAGGCACCGAGTATTCAGAGGGTTTCAGCTTCGAGTTCGCCCTCAGTTCATCTGCTGCTTCCCAAAGGCGCTTTTCAATCTCGGTATAATTGGCTGGCATAACTAGAGACATTCCGGCAAAACGTCTCTACCATATCATTTCGGTTTTCGTTTAGACAGGATAAGGGTTTCAGATTCTTTTTCACCAGATGTCTATAGCGGTTCTCATACTCATGAGGTACAAATTTCTAGGTTTTAGAGAGTGGGGAGTGGGGAGTGGGGAAGAAAATGCAACTGTACCTCACTCATTTGAGAAATGCTATATTTAAATCCAAAACCGCTTAAGACAAGCGAGGGCGAAGTCCGTAATGTCGATAATGCCAATAGTCCCGCAGAATCTTGTCATGATCAAAACATAGATTAGAGGGCATATCCCAGAGGTGAAAAATTCCTAAATTTTTAGCATCATCAGCCGCTACAGGTTCACCTGTAGCCGTTGCTAAAAACACAATACTAATCGTATGCTGGCGGGGATCACGGTTAGGATCTGAATAGACCTGAAACTGCTCAATCAATTCAACCTGCAAGCTAATCTCTTCTTGGGCTTCTCGCACAGCAGCAATTTCCACCGACTCACCATAATCGACAAACCCCCCAGGAATTGCCCACCCCAGTGGTGGGTTTTGGCGTTCGATTAAAATTATGGGTCGATGAGGGCGGTCTACTAACTCAATAATAATATCAACAGTGGGAGCAGGATTTCGGTAGGTCATTCGATTTTAGATTTTGGATTTTGGATTTTGGATTTTAGATTATGGATTGCTCTTAAATATACTCCCCCCCTCTCCCCCTCTCCCTCTTCCCCCTCCCCTCTCTCATTTCACTTGAGATTGATGCTTAAGCTATCCACGCCATGTTAATGTCGATAGAATTGGCTCCTTCTGTAAGTTCTTTATGGTGTTTCCTCGATCAAGTGGCATTTTAGTCCATCCCACCTCCTTTCCCAGTCGTTTTGGTATCGGTGACTTGGGATCACAAGCGTATCAATTCATTGATTTTTTGGCAGGGAGTGACCAGCAATTCTGGCAAATCTTACCCCTAGGCCCTACTGGATATGGTAACTCTCCTTATGCTTCTTACTCGGCACTGGCAGGAAATCCGCTGCTGATTAGTCCAGAACAACTTCACAAAAAGGGTTTACTAACCGATGAAGACTTGGGGAATCTCCCAGAGTTTCCCGTGGATAGTGTAGATTTTGAGCAGGTTGTTCAAATCAAAAGACGGCTACTCCGTCAAGCGTGCGATCGCTTCAAAACCCAGGCTTCATCAGAATTTCAAGAACAGTTTACCCGATTTTGTGAGGCGAAAGCGAGTTGGCTGGATGACTTTGCCTTATTTATGGCTTTGCACAGAACGTTTGACAATGCAAGCTGGCATACTTGGGAGGCGGATATTGCTAAGGCACAACCGGAGGCGGTTCAAAAGTGGCGGGAGAAGTTAAGTGATGAGATTTATTATCGTAAATTCTTACAATTTGAGTTTTGCCACCAGTGGACAACATTAAAACATTATGCAAACGAGCGAGGGATCAAGATTATTGGCGATATTCCCATTTATGTTGCTCACAATAGTGCGGATGTTTGGGCACATCGAGAAATCTTTGCCCTGGATGAGGAGACGGGTGAAGCGGCTTTAATGGCAGGTGTTCCCCCAGATTATTTTAGTGCCACAGGTCAGTTGTGGGGAAACCCGATTTACAATTGGGAACGGTTAAAGGACAATGGCTTTCAATGGTGGGTCGAGCGTTTCCAAGCTACCTTAGAGTATGTCGATATTGTGCGGATTGACCATTTCCGGGGCTTTGAGGCGTACTGGGAGGTTCCCCAAGGGGAAACGACGGCGATTAATGGACACTGGGTTAAAGGGCCAGGAGAGGAGTTTTTTGAGGTACTCAAGCAAAAGCTAGGGACTCTGCCAATTATTGCCGAAGATTTGGGTTTGATTACGCCTGAAGTGTTGGAATTACGCGATCGCTTCGAGTTTCCGGGTATGAAGGTTTTACATTTTGCTTTTGATGGCAATCCGGATAACTTTTATTTACCGTTTAATATTGAGCGCAATTGTGTTATTTATACGGGCACTCATGACAACAACACAACCCTGGGTTGGTTTAAACAACTTCCTGACTATCAACGGGAAAACCTACTGCGTTATTTAGGATGTTTCAGTCCAGAGGGTATTAATTGGGACATGATCCGGTTAGCGTTTAGTAGTATCGGCAATTTAGCAATTCTTCCGATCCAAGATTTATTGGATTTAGGAGAAGAAGGTCAGATGAACTGTCCTGGAGTAGCTGAAGGGAATTGGGGATGGCGTTACCGTCCAGATGTGTTAACGGATCAATTACGCGATCGCCTCAAAACCCTAACCTGTACTTATGGTCGCGCACCACATCGGTCTTAGTTGTTGGTTGTTGGTTGTTTGTTATTAGTTGTTGGTT
>DNGI01000148.1:3519-3642 GCA_003486645.1 Cyanobacteria bacterium UBA11370
GGTTGTTTGTTATTGGTTGTTGGGTGTTAGCTATTATACTCAGCACGTGTATAGATTGCGTTTTTAACACCATGCTCATGAGGTACAAATTCTGAGGTTTTGGGAAGTGGGGAGTGGGGAGTG
>DNGI01000221.1:0-1162 GCA_003486645.1 Cyanobacteria bacterium UBA11370
AGTAATTAAACCCTAAAACCCTAAAATTCAAAATCCAAAATCCAAAATCCAAAATCCAAAATCCTATGACTGATGCAGACGGCGTTGGATAGAGTAGGAATAGCGATCGCACATTGCTGGAATCGTAACCTGAATCAGGGGTAGATTGTCAGCTATCAAAAGTCGTAAACCCACATTTTGGCTTTGTACTCTACCCAGATATTGCCAAGTTTGTAAAGGTTCCCCTAGCTGTGCATTCAGATAAGATTCCCATTCATCTTGCTGTTCTAACGTTACAGAAACCAAAATCCGGCTAGCACACTCACCAAAGAGAATCTCATCCCAACGACGTTGTTGTAGAAACGTTCCCTGTAAAGACGTTCCCTGTAAAGACATTTCCTGTAAAGACGTTCCCTGTAAAGACGTTCCATGGAACGTCTCTACATTAGGATGTTGTAAATTAATTTCAGCGCCTAATTGACCTGCAATACAGCATTCCGCTATAGCAACAGCAATTCCACCTTCAGCACAATCATGAGCCGATCGCACCCAACCTTGACGGATACCCTCACGACAAGCTGCTTGTACACGACGCTCTAAGTCAAAATTTACTATCGGCGGTTTACCTGCAACTATACCGTGAATAGCCGCCAAATATTCCGAACCCCCCAAAGAAAGGTGCGGCGTAGAATCATTCAGAGGTAATCCCAAAAGATAAATTAAATCCCCTTCAGCCTGCCAACCTTGACCGCAAATTTGGGTAAGATCAGGAATCAACCCCACCATACCAATCACAGGCGTTGGATAAATAGGCTGAGGCGTACCCGTCGCATCCAACGTTTCATTGTAAAGAGAAACATTACCCCCCGTCACAGGCGTTCCCAACTCCCGACACCCTTCTGCAATACCCTGACAAGCAGAAGCCAACTGCCAATATCCTATCGACTTTTCAGGAGAACCAAAATTGAGATTATCAGTAACAGCCAAAGGTTCCGCACCCACACAACACAAATTACGTGCCGCTTCCGCCACAACCGCCTTAGCACCCTCATAAGGGTCAAGATAAACATAACGCGAATTACAATCCACCGTTGCAGCAACACCTATTGGTTGTTGGTTGTTGGTTGTTGGTTGTTGGTTGTTAGTTGTTAGTTGTTGGGTGTTAGTTGTTTGTCAGTTGCCA